>JABEVA010000265.1 GCA_013044065.1 Phycisphaerae bacterium | reverse complement strand
GAACACACGCGGTGGTCAGGATCGAATTTTTTCGTCATCCGCCCCGCCTTAGGACACCCCTTGGGATTTGCCGCCCCGGCAATTAAATCAACAGGCCCTTCATCGGGACACCACGGTCCCGAAAATCTTCGGGACCGGGCTGGACGGTGGCGCAATTGCGATGGATCGGGCGATGCATGGTGGCGGATATTTTTATCAATGCAATGTGGTGCTGAGGCGGGGACAAGTTTTTGCTGGTAAAAAGGTGCATGAGATTTGCGCAAAATAAGACTTTTGAAACGTTTTTGATTTTGTAAGATTCATTGGAGGTGGGGGTTGTGGTGAGAGGAAATCGCAGTTGGGGTAGGCCCGGGCTGCGGGAGCGTAGAGCAGCGGGTGTTGGATGTTTGTTTGCGGAGTATGATATGTGGGTCATTGGCATGAATTGGAAACTATGGCACCGGGCAAAAAGAACTTCGCACTTTCCGGCTGGTTCTTTTGGCCGCGGGCTTCGTTGTTCGCTTCTTACAGACCCACGGGCTGGGTATGCGCGCCCGTTGCGCCTCGCCAGCGGTCAAAATTCCTGCGCCGCAAAGCGGGAAATCATTTTCTGCGTGGTCCCTTAATCCGGAGCAGGTACGGCAAGTTCGCGCAGCAAAGTGGCGGGAGCGCCGATATCGGCGATGGAGATCTGGCCGGTATAGGCGGTGGCGGATGCCTGGGCGAAGCCGATTTTCATGCCGCAGAAGCTTACGGTGTGGCCGGCGCGGATGGCCAGCCCCAACGGCTCTCCGGTATCACAATCCAGTCCGGACGGAATATCCACACTGATGACCAGACGTTCGGCGGCATTGACCGCTGCGACCAGGGCGAGCAGGTATCCTTGAAGCGGCCGGGAGAGACCGGTACCGAACATGCCGTCCACGATGCAGGCACTCTCGCCGGTGGCGGCAAGCCAACGGGCAAAGGGCGCATCGCCGGCGGAAATATCGGTGATGGGAATATCCATGGCACCAATGGTGGCGAGTTGTGTGGCGGCGGCGGGTTGAAAGTTCTGCGCCGGGGCGGTGAGCATCACATGAAGCTGATAACCGCGGTTGGCCAAGTGGCGCGCTGCCACGAGGGAATCTCCGCCGTTATTGCCGGCACCGCAGAGCACCAGAATGGATTCGGCGGGTGTGGTATAGCGTGTGACAATATGGGCGACACCGGTGCCGGCGTTTTCCATGAGGGCTGTTACGGGCAGATGAAACTGCTTGGCACAGCGGCGGTCAATCTCGCGCAGGCTGTGGCGGTTGAACCACAGTGTGGTTTGGGAAAATGGCGGCATGGAGTAAGCCTCCTCTATTGGGAAATGATGGGGCCAACGGATTTAACCGGCAACCCTTTCCGCCAGGGGCGCTAATTTCTGGAGAAGATAACGGCCAGTATGGCTGGCGGGCATGGCGGCCACTTGTTCGGGTGTACCAACGGCAACCACCTGGCCACCGCCGGCACCGCCTTCGGGGCCTAAATCAATAATCCAGTCGGCGCATTTGATGACATCAAGATTGTGTTCAATGACCACGACGGTGTTGCCATGGTCGGTCAGGCGCGTAAGGACGCCCAAAAGGTTGTGGATATCGGCAAAATGCAGGCCGGTGGTGGGTTCATCCAAGACGTAAAGGGTGTGCCCGGTGCCGGGCTTGCCGAGTTCTGAAGCCAGCTTGACACGCTGGGCTTCTCCGCCGGAAAGAGTGGTACTGGACTGGCCCAGTTCGACGTAGGATAAACCGACATCGTTAAGGGCTTGCAGGAGGGTTTTGATGGCGGAAAAACTCTCAAAAAATTGCAGCGATTCCTCGATGCGCATGGCCAACACATCGGCGATGGACTTGCCGCGGTATTTGATTTCCAGCGTTTCGCGGTTGTAGCGGGTGCCTTTACATTCTTCGCAGGTGACAAAAACATCGGGAAGAAAGTGCATTTCAATACGTTTGGTTCCCTGGCCCTGGCAGGCCTCGCAGCGACCGCCCTTGACGTTGAAACTGAAACGTCCGAGTTGATAACCACGCATACGGGCTTCGCGGGTTTTGGCGTAGAGTTGGCGGATGAGATCAAAGACACCGGTGTAGGTGGCGGGGTTGCTGCGGGGAGTGCGACCGATGGGGGACTGATCAATTTCGATTACTTTGTCAATTTGATCTATTCCCTGGATGCGGGTATGCAGGCCGGGGCGTTCCTTGCTGCCATAGAGAGATCGTTTGAGACCGGCGAGCAAAATGCGATTGACGAGGGAAGATTTTCCGGAACCGGAAACCCCGGTGACGCAGATCATGGCACCAAGTGGAAACTTGACATTGAGGCCGCGCAGATTGTTTTCACGTGCTCCGATGACCTCCACAAAGTGCTTCATATCCACGGTTCGCCGTTGGCTGGGCAGAGGAATCTGATATTCGCCGGTGAGATAGCGGGCGGTGATACTGTCTTTGGATTGGAGCACCTGCGGTAGAGTGCCCTGGGCAATGATGTGTCCGCCATGGGAACCCGCCCCCGGGCCGACATCAATGAGCCAATCGGCGGCGCGGATGGTATCTTCATCGTGTTCCACGACAATCACGGTGTTGCCGATATTGGTCAGATGACGGAGGGTGCCGATGAGGCGGTCATTATCGCGTTGATGGAGTCCGATGGTGGGTTCATCGAGGACATAGCACACACCGACGAAGCCGGATCCGACCTGAGTGGCCAGGCGGATGCGTTGGGCTTCGCCGCCGGAAAGCGTGCCGGTTTGGCGGTCCAGCGTGAGGTATTCCAGGCCGACATCATTCATAAAGCCGAGACGGGATTTTATTTCTTTGAGAATGGGAGCGGCGATAAGCAAGTGTTCGCCGACAAGCTGCAAGCGGTCGAAAAAGCTCGACGCTTGGGTGACGGTAAGGCGCACGATGTCGCGGATGTTTTTATCGGCGATGCGCACGGCCAGAGCCTGAGGTTTGAGGCGGTCTCCATGACAGATTTCACAGGGCTGCTCGCTTAGGTAATGGTGGAGTCTGGTTTTGACAAATTCGCTTTCGGTATTTTCCCAGCGGCGTTGCAGGTTGGGGATAACGCCTTCAAAGGTCAGGCCGGTGCGGGTAGCGTCTTTGGGTTTGGTGCCGTGCATAATTAAGTCGCGGCATTTTTTAGGCAGGTCCTTGAAGGGCTGGTCAGCGGGCACGTTAAAATCCTGGCAGAAGCGGGCGAGGAGCCGATGGTAATAGACGTTCATGCGTTTGCCGTTGCGGCGAAAGGCTTCAATGGCACCCTCGGAAAGGGAAAGCGTGGGGTCGGCGACGATCAGGTCCGGATCAAATTCGAGGATCGTGCCCAACCCATCGCATTTGGCGCAGGCTCCGTAAGGGCTATTGAAAGAAAAGAGACGGGGGGAAAGCTCTTCGAGCGAATTGCCGGGATGGTCCGGGCAAGCCCACCGGGCGGAATAAGTGTAATCCACCCATGTGCCACCCTCATCGCGGGCGATGACCACCAGGCCATCGGCGAGTTTGAGTGCGAGTTCAATGGAATCGGCGAGGCGTGTACGAATATCGGGCTTGATGACCAGCCGATCTACGACGGCCTCCAGAGTGTGGGCGAGTTTTTTATCGAGGGCGGGGGCGGCTTTGATTTCGGCAAAAGCACCATCAATACGGCATCGAATAAAGCCCTGGCGGGTCATAGCTTCGAGCACCTCCCGGTGGGTGCCCTTTTGCCCGCGTATCAGGGGCGAAAGCACCATGATCTTGGAGCCTTCGGGCCAGGTGAGCACGTTATCGACAATTTGGGAGGGACTTTGCGTGGTGATGGGTTTGCCGCAGGTCCAGCAGTGGGGTTGGCCCACCCGGGCAAAGAGGAGTCGCAGGTAGTCGTAAATTTCGGTGGTGGTGGCGACGGTGGAACGGGGGTTGGTGCTACCGCTGCGCTGTTCAATAGCGATGGTGGGCGGCAGGCCTTCGATTTCATCGCAATCGGGCTTTTGCATTTGCTCGAGAAATTGGCGGGCGTAGGCGGAAAGAGATTCCACATATTTTCGTTGGCCTTCAGCATAAATGGTATCAAAGGCGAGCGAGCTCTTTCCGGAGCCGGACAGACCGGTGATGACCACGAGTTGGTCGCGTGGAATATCCAGGTTGACGCTTTTAAGATTATGTTCCCTGGCTCCAATAATTCTAATACACTTAAGAGCCACGCAATTCTCCAATCTCGGGGCGGTGCAGAGACCGCCAAAACCGAACTGTTGATTATAAGGGCCAGCACAAAAACCGCCAAAAGAGTCGAAGCATGTGTGGCTGCACGCTGTACGGGGCCTTCTTGACCGATGGGCCGAGAATCCATAGCATGGCGTTGTGGTTTTCCGGGCTGGTGCATCAGGGTTATGATGTAAGCTTCGGGAACCTGGATTGAATTGGGAATGTAAACGTCAATGGCTAAGAAAACGGTAGCGCAACTTGAGGTTCGTAATCAAAAAGTTCTGGTACGCGTGGATTTTAATGTGCCGCTGGATGAGGCCGGTCAGATCACGGATGACCGGCGGATTGTGGCAGCATTGCCGACCATACGCAACATTATTGAGCGTGGGGGTCGTGCGGTACTCATGAGCCATTTAGGCAGGCCCAAGGGCGGTCCGGAAGCAAAATTTTCGCTGCGACCGGTGGCGGTGCGGCTGGGTGAATTGCTTAAGACAAAGGTGGCAATGGGTCCGGATTGCGTTGGCCCGGCTGTAACGGCGCTGGTGAACGGCATGCACAACGGCGACGTGGTGCTGCTGGAAAATACGCGATTTCACAAGGGCGAGGAAAAGAATGATCCAGTTCTGGCGGCGGAGCTTGCGGCGCTGGGGCAATGCTATGTCAACGATGCCTTTGGCACAGCGCATCGGCAACATGCCTCCACCTACGGCGTGGCGGAGAAGATCGGTGCCGGTAAACGGGCCATCGGATTTTTAATTGAAAAGGAACTGCAATTTCTTGGGGAAGCTTTGGAACATCCGGTACGGCCGTTTGTGGCGATTCTGGGCGGGGCCAAAGTCTCAGATAAAATCGCGGTGATTGAAAATCTCCTGGGCAAGGCCGATTGCGTGCTGATCGGCGGGGCCATGGCATATACATTTTTTCTGGCGCAGGGCAAGAAAATCGGGAAGTCATTGTGCGAAAAGGACAAGGTGGAGTTGGCCCGAAAGCTCCTGGAGGCAGCCGGTCCTAAATTGATTCTGCCGGTGGACAACGTGATCGCATCGGAAATGACGGATGATGCGGTTACTGGGGTAGTGGAAGGCGATATTCCAGATGGGATGGAGGGTTTTGATATCGGTCCGAGAACCACTCGGCTTTACGAGAGCAAGCTGGAGTCCGCGCGGACGGTGGTCTGGAATGGTCCGATGGGAGTGTTTGAAAAGAAGCCGTTTCAGGCTGGTACGCGGGCGATTGCGAACATGTTGGCAAAAATAACGACGGGTCATGGTGCGGTGACGATTATCGGCGGCGGCGATTCGGCGGCGGCAATTGAGAAATTCGGCCTGGCGGATAAGGTGTCACATGTGTCCACCGGCGGTGGGGCGAGCCTGGAGTTTATGGAAGGTCGTGGATTTGCGTGTATTGAGATTCTCGATAATGTGTGAAGCAAAATGGGCCGTGGTGGCGGCGGATGGGTGGCTGCATGATGAATAATATCTTTGTCCGCCCGCCGCATTTGCCCTTGATTGCACCCTCCATTCTGGCTGCTGATTTCGCCCGTTTGGGAGAGGAAGCGGCGGATGTGGAGCGGGCGGGCGCGGACCTCATTCACGTGGATGTGATGGATGGGCATTTTGTGCCGAATCTGACGATGGGTCCGGATGTGGCATTGGCGCTGGCGCATTGCTGCCGGCTGATGCAGGACGTGCATCTGATGGTGACGGATCCGCAGGATTTCATCAAGCCGTTCGTGGATGCGGGGGCGGGCAATATTACGTTTCACATAGAAGCGCCGGGGCTGAAATCATTTGGAGCCCTGGAGGTAATTAAACGCATTCACGATCATGGCGTCACGGCGGGCATATCGTTAAACCCGGAAACGCCGGCGGAAATGCTGGAGGGTGTTCTTCCGGTGGTGGATGTGGTACTGGTGATGAGTGTGCATCCAGGTTTTACGGGGCAGAATTTTATTCCTCAGACGCTGGAAAAGGTGCGCTGGCTGCGGCATAGGCTGGGTCCGCACCAGCGGCTGTCGATTGACGGGGGTATCGGGCTGCGCACGGCGCACGATGCGTTGGAAGCCGGAGCGGATGTGCTGGTGGCGGGGGCGGCGGTGTTCCACGGTGAGGACCGGGTGTCTGCAATAAGAATGCTGCGTGGTGACTATCCGCGTTAAGATGAGCCTCCGTGGTACTCCACAGGACGGGTAAATTCTAACAAAGGGAATATTGTATGGCACTATTGTCAGGTAAAAAGGCCCTGGTCTTTGGAGTGTTGAATGAATATTCGATCGGCTGGCATATTGCCGAGCAGTTGCATCACCATGGTTGTGAACTGGCGTTTTCCTTTCTACCGGGGGAGAAAATCGAACGCCGTGTGGTTAAAGCCGTGGAACCTTTCGGGCCGAGGTTTCTGGTTCCGTGCGACGTGAGTAAGGATGAGGATATTGAGCGTGCGTTTGAGATGACGGCGGAAAAGTTCGGGACATTTGATATTCTCATTCATTCGCTGGCCTTTGCGCCGGGGGAGGCCCTGCACAATCCATTTCTTCAAACGAGTCGCGAGGCGTGGCGAACGGCGCTGGATATCAGCGCTTATTCGCTGGTGGCGCTGGCCCGGGCGGCGGTGCCGCTGATGAATGTTGATGGAAGCATCTTAACGATGAGTTATCTGGGGGCGGAGAAATTTATTCCAATGTACAACGTGATGGCGGTGGCCAAGGCGGCGCTGGAATGTTCCGTGCGGTACCTGGCGGCGGAGCTGGGCCGGCATGAAAAGCATGTGCGTGTGAATGCGATCAGTGCGGGGGCCATTAAAACCATGGCGGCGCGGGGGATAGGGGACATCGATAAAATGATGGTTCACTACACGGAAAAGGCACCGTTGCCGTGGGATGGCGATACGGCGGCCGTACATGTTGGCAAGACGGCTATTTACCTGTGCAGCGAACTTTCAAGTGGTGTCACGGGCGAAACCATTTATGTAGATGGCGGCTACAACATCGTTGGCTGGTAAAGTGACAACAATTATTCGATTGGCCGACGAGGGAATAGCGGAGGCGGCTGCGTTGCTGCGTGCGGGTGAACTGGTCGCGTTTGCGACTGAAACTGTGTATGGTCTGGGAGCGGATGCGACGAATGTCGCCGCGATCCGGCGGATTTATAAGGTGAAACGGCGGCCCGCCGGTAATCCGCTGATTGTGCATGTGCGTGATCGGAGACAGGCCGAAGAATACGCGACGGGGTTTGGCGACGTGGCACGGATATTGGCCAGGCGTTTCTGGCCGGGGCCTTTAACTATGGTGGTAGGGCGTGGAAGAAAGATTCCAGCGGAGGTGTCTGCCGGTATGCCCACCATGGCCGTGCGTTGTCCATCCCACAGGGCTGCGCAGCGTTTACTGGCAGCCTTCGGAGAGCCGATTGCGGCACCAAGTGCCAATTTATCAGGACATGTTTCACCGACGACGGCAGCAGATGTGCTGGCGGAACTGGGCGGTCGCATACCCCTAATTCTGGATGGAGGAGCGTGCGCGGTGGGTGTGGAATCGACGGTGATTGATCTGACGGTTGATCCGCCGGTGGTGCTGCGGCCTGGGATTGTCACGGTGGAAATGATTCGTGCGGCGCTGCGTAGAAAGCTTGGCACCAAGGCCGAGGCCATCCAGACAAGCTCGGTCAGTGGCAATGCCGCAGCGAAAAGTCCGGGCATGTTGAGGCGGCATTATGCGCCGGTTACACCCACGTACCGGTATGGGCAGGGCGAGTGGCACCTGGTGAGGGCGTGGCTGAACCGGTATCGGCCCCAGGCGTGGGTGGTGCGTTTGACTTGTGATGACGCCAGGCCGGCGCGAGGCCAGGAAGTGTTGATCCATTTATCAGAGCATGGCGAGCAGTACGCCAGGCACTTGTATAAAAATCTCCGGATTGCCGATAGCCATGGTTATGATTTGATTTTGATCGAAATGCCGCCGGATCGGGGCGATGTGTGGACGGCCATTCGAGATCGGATCAGGCGTGCTTCGCGGGAGTGGCCGCCATGATGGCGCAGCACGGTACCTTGTTGATCAGTGAGACGGCCTTACGCGGCAACATCCGTTTGCTGCGGCAGCGCGGAGGCCGTGGCGCAACGCAGTGCGCAACGGTCAAGGCCAATGCTTACGGGCATGGGTTGTCGGTGGTGGTTCCACTGCTGCGGAAGATCGGCGTGGCCTGGGTGTGCGTGTATTCACTCGCTGAAGCGCTGCAGGTAGCGGCGTTGGGCTGGGAGGGATCGGTGCTGGTGCTTGCGCCGGTGGTGAGTTGGCAGGGGAGTGTGGAGTTGAATGGGGCGGCGTGGGATTTTTTGCGCAGCGGTCGCCTTGGCCTGACGCTGACCGATTCAGCATCGGCGCTGGTTTTGGCGGACGTGATTAGAAAAAAGCAACCACAAATGCGCGTACCGGTGCATGTGCAAATTGATACCGGCCTTACCCGACAGGGGGCGGAGGTAGGCGAAGCTCCGCGGCTGTTGGAGCAGATCCTTTCACTGCCGGAGTTGAAATTGGCCGGCATTTATATGCACCTGTCGCATGGCGATGAGCCGGGCAGCCCGGCCACAGCCGCAGAGTTGGCGATTTTCCGCCAGATAGCAGGTCCGCTGAAGAAGCGGCATGCGGAGGTGGTGCTGCATGCTCAGAACTCAGGGGGCACATGGCATGAAGGAGATATCGGCCTGGACATGGTGCGGCTTGGTATTGCCATGTATGGCCTGCAACCATCACTGAACTGCATGCTTCCAGAATTAAGGCCTGTGGCCAAGCTGGTGGCTCCCATCACCGCGGTGCATGAAAGACCGGCGGGCACGGGCGTGGGTTATGGCCACAGCTTTCGCACAAGCCGTCGCAGCCGTCTGGCCATTGTGCCGGTGGGTTACGCTGATGGCTACCCGCGGGAATTGTCCGGTCAGGCCGTGGCAGGTGTGCTGGATCGGGAAGTGCCGGTGGTGGGGCGGATCAGCATGGACCAAACCATTTTGGACATCACGGATGTGGCGGCGAGGGTGGGCGATGAAGTGACCTTGATTAGTGATCAATTGACCGCGAGCTATAGCATGGATCGTCTGGCGGAACGATGCCGGACCATTGGCTATGAATTGGCAACCCGGCTGGGCGAGCGGCTGCACCGCGTGGTGGTAAGTTAGGAGAACCGGCATGGCTGTTTCATTTCTGGTAACGCGAAGCATACCGGCAGTTGGTCTGGATCGCCTGCGTCGTGGTGGATCGGTCAAGGTGAATCCGTATGATCGGCCGATGACCGCCGATGAGTTGGTCATGGCTGCCGCGGATTGTGACGGCATTGTTTCCATGCTGACGGATCGCATTGATGTGGCATTTCTGGACCGGTGTCCGCGGGTGAAAGCCATCAGCAATTATGCGGTCGGATTTAACAACATTGATGTGGCCGAATGCACACGGCGCGGCATTGGTGTAAGTAACACCCCGGATGTGTTGACCAACGCTACGGCGGAAATTGCCATGGGATTGATGCTGGCGTGCGCCCGGCGGCTGGTGGAGGCCGATGGCGTGGTACGGGGGGGCCAATGGCGTGGTTGGGCGCCACTGGATTATCTGGGGGTGGACATGGTGGGAAAGGTGCTGGGCATTATCGGCGCGGGGCGTATAGGCCTGCGGGTGGCTAAAATGGCGGCCGGCTTTGATATGCAAGTGCTGTATTATTCCCGCGGCTTGCATCGGGAATTTGATCAGATCGGCGCGGTACGTGTAGATCTGGAGGGGTTGCTCAGAGAGGCGGATTTTGTGTCGCTGCATGCTCCGTTGACGGATCAAACGCGACATATCATCGGCGCAAAACAACTGGCCATGATGAAGCCGGCGGCGATCTTAATTAACACCGCACGCGGACCGCTGGTGGATGAACAGGCCCTGGTGGAGGCGTTGCGGGAAAACCGGATTTTCGCGGCGGGCTTGGATGTTTTTGAACACGAGCCGATGCTGAGTGCGGGCTTGGCGAGCTTGAAAAATGCGATATTGCTGCCCCATATCGGCAGTGCGACGGTGGCCACGCGCGGAGAGATGGCGGTGATGGCCGCGGAGGATCTTCTGGCAATGAGCTCCGGTAAACGTCCGGTTCACCCGGTCAATCCGCAGCGATGGGGGTGAGCGATTATGGAAGCTGGTGGCGTCAAAGAGGGGTGTGGTGGGCGTGAATCTACGCGTGGAACGGCCATCCGGAGCGAATAACAGCGCCAATGGCCTCGGCAAGTTTGCGTGATGCGATGTTGGAGGCTTTTCCCAAGCGCATTAAATTTCCGATGATGCGCGGATTGGCCGCTATGGTAATGGTCAGGGCCAGCGGTCGCACGTTGCCGGCGGGATCCATGAATTGGGCGATCTGGCCGGGCAGGGAATCCATGGCGGTATCGCTGATGGTGCGAAGACCGATCCACGGCACATTGCGTCGTTGGGCGAACTGGGAGGTGGCCTTGTTTTCCATGTCAACAGCAATAAATTTGCCTTTTACAAAAAGTTCTTTTTTCTGGGCGGTATCGCCAACCATGTGCTTGCTGGTGTGAATTGGGCCGATAACACAGCGTTGACCGTTGGACATGGCATTGATTATTTCCTCCACGCGCAGAGCTTCGTGGGAGTTGCTGTCGATTACCAGATCGCCCACCGCCAACTCGGGACTGCAGGCTCCCGCAAGACCGGCGGTTACCACGCCGGTGACCTGACTGTGATAATAGCGGGGCAGAATTTCTTTGAGGAAACAGCCGCCCATACCGATCTGTTCCACAACAATATTTTCGTAGGCGGCGGCCCGAATGGCCGTCGGCGTGTCGAGTTGCCATTGTTTGACCACAGCACGAGCCACCTGATATTCCGCTTTTAAGGCGGTCAGTATTAATAAGGTGCGGGTATCACAAGCCGTTTGAGTATCCATCGCTTTTATTCTATCGGTCCATGCCCACCATCAACATGGAGAAAACAATACGATCTGTTCCGATAACCTGCAACCGCTCAGCGGCCTATAACGCCGTCGGGTAATTGGCGGGGCCGTGTCTTACCCCGTTCTTCGGGTCGGTCGTGGTTAATTCCGTCATCCCCGCCGATGCGGGGCGGGCATCTTGCCCACCAGTATTCTTAGCCTCACGGACCCGGTTCTTTTTTAGTGGACCGCAACTTTGCGCATCACTTTGGGGCTGCGCAGCAACAAGACCAGGGGAATACAGGCCAAACACATGAAGCCAAGCAGTCGAAAATCATGAACATAGGCCATGGCTTGGGCCTGCTGTTGCAACTGCTGGTAGATGATGCCATAGGTGAGATGGGTGGCGGCCGCAGGGGAGCTTTGACGTGGCAGGGCAGTGGTGATGGCGGCGACGTTTTGATGAAAATTGGCATTGGTGGTGGAAACATTGCCGACCAGCATATTCTGGACCCATTGAGAATGTCGTGCCAACAGGGTGGTGGTAATGGAAATGCCGATGGCCCCGCCAATGTTGCGCATGAGGTTATAGATGCCGGTGGCGTTGCCGATCTGATCGTTGCGCAGCGTGCTCATGGTGGTAACACTCAGGGGAATAAAAAGCATACTCACGGCAAAGCCATTGACGATGATGGGCCAGGTGACGCTGAGCATGCCGATGTCCAGATTCACCCGGCCCAAGGCGAAACTCGACCACGACAAAAGGGCCAAACCGGCAACGATGAAGATGCGGGTATCAAACCAATTCACAATTCTTCCAACGATTAATATGGCGACGATAGAGCCAAACCCACGCGGGCTTACTGCCAGCCCGCTTTGTAGAGCCGGATAATTGAGCAGAGTCTGTAAAAAGAGGGGCAACAGGGCCGTGGTTCCATAAAGCACCATTCCGATAGCCAATACAATGGCGGTGCCGGCGGCAAAGTTACGATTGCGCAGCGCCCGCAAATTTACAACGGGATGTTCGGCGGTGAGTTCCCAAATTACAAAGGCCAGAAAGGTGATGGCGGCCGCGGCCACCAGCCAACGAATATAAAGCGCTCCGAACCAGTCGGCTTCCTGGCCCTTATCGAGCACCACTTGCAAGCAGGAAAGCCAGATCGCCAACAAGGCAAAGCCTATGTAGTCGAGCGTAGTTTTAGCGGCATTGCGGATGTAGGGCGGGTCTTCGATAAAAGATACAACCATCATTGCGGCGACAACGCCCACGGGTACATTGATGTAGAAAACCCAGCGCCAGGTGGCGGAATCGGTAATCCATCCGCCCAATGTCGGACCGATGATGGGGGCGAAGATAATTCCAAAGGTATAAAACGCCATGGCCTGACCGCGTTTGGCTGGCGGAAAACTCTCGAGCAAGATGGCCTGGGCGCTGGGCTGGAGCGCCCCGCCGCCGGCACCTTGAATGACACGGGCAATAATCAGGGTTTGAATGTTGGGGGCCACTCCGCAAGCCAGAGAGCCGATGGTAAAAATGCCAATGCAAACTAGCAAGAATCGCTTGCGACCAAAGGTGCGGCTGAACCAGCCGGTGGTAGGCAGGATAATGGCGTTGGATATCAGGTAGCTGGTGAGCACCCAGGTGGCTTCGTCCGGGGTGATGGAAAGGCTGCCGGCGATATGGGGCAACGCTACGTTGGCAATGGAGGTGTCCAACACTTCCATAAAGGTGCATAGCATGACCGAAACGGCAATCAGCCATGGATTCAGGCTGGGCCGCCAGTTTGCCGTGGTGAGATGTGGAGCTGGTTTTGTGCTTACTGCGGTCATAGGCTGGAGGTCACTTTGCTCAGGCATTGGCTGCCGCCCGCATGGCGGGTTAAGGGAATTGTAGGGACGGCGGGCACCTGCGACAAGGTTGGCAGATTCTTGTTATCCGGTTAATCTCGGCAGGGCAGAGAAACGGGCAAAAAGGGTGTAGCGATGACAGAACTACCAGCGTTACCGGCGAGCTTTAAGATTGAATCGGAATTTCCGATTATCCGGCGCTGGACGTTTTTTAATCATGCGGGTGTGGCGCCTATTTCGGCGCGGGCGGCCGCGGCTATCGGTGAATTTGCCCAACAGGCCCGGGATGATGCCTACCTGACCGGCCACTGGTATCGTCGGGCGGAGGAGGTGCGCAGGCTATCGGCCCGGCTAATCAACGCGGCTCCGGCGGAAATAGCCTTTGTCAAAAATACCAGTGAGGGGCTCTCCTTTGTGGCCAACGGACTGGATTGGAAACCCGGCGACCGCATTGTCAGCAGCAGCGTGGAATATCCATCCAATGTGTATCCATGGATGGCGGTGGCGCAGAGGCACGGTATCATACATGTCATGGTACCGGAAAAAAATGGACGGATCGAATTGGAGGATGTTCTGGCCGCGGCTTCCGCCGGTCCTACGCGGCTGCTGGCCTTGTCGCAGGTGGAATATGCGAGCGGCTTTCACCATGATTTGCAGACCATTGGCCAATTTTGTCGCAGCCACGGCATTTATCTGTGTGTCGATGGTATCCAGGCCTGCGGCGCGTTGCCGGTGGATGTGCAACGCATGCATATCGACTTCCTTTCGGCAGATGGGCATAAGTGGATGCTGGGGCCGGAGGGAGCGGGCTTCTTTTTTTGCAGGCGCGAACTGCTGGACCGGCTGCGCCCTGAAATTGGCTGGATGAATGTGATTAACGCCGATGATTATGGCCATTACGACTTCACGTTGAAGCCGGATGCACGGCGTTTTGAATGTGGATCGTATAACATCGGCGGGTTGCTGGGGCTGGGCGCGTCTTTGGAACTGATTTTGGAAGTGGGCATGGAAACGATTACCGGCCGACTCTTGGCGTTGACGGATTATTTGTGCGAGCGACTGGCGGACAAGGGGTACCGTGTGGTCAGCAGCCGCAGAGCCGGTGAGCAAAGTGGAATTGTTTCCTTCACCAGCCGAGAGCACGACCAGCAGCAATTGGTCGGCCGATTGCAGAACCAGCGCATTATCATCGTGCTGCGTGAAAATCGCCTGCGGGCCTCGCCACACTTTTACAACTCGCTTGCGGACATGGATCGGCTGGTGGATGCGTTACCGCTGGATCGGTGAACGGGCTGGTCAGGCCTTGCGACAAAGCCACTGGCTTGTTTCGGTTGCGGCCTGGGCGTGCCGACGGCGTTGCCGGGTTCAGGGCAACAAAATTGCGGCCCAAGCGTTAAGATGTGAGGAAGGGAACGCGGCCTTGGAGGGACCGAGGGTTAGAAGCCGGCGGGGCATTGAGGCGATGCACAATCCAAGGTGTTAACAGC
The DNA here is from genome assembly GCA_013044065.1 of Phycisphaerae bacterium. Classification (GTDB taxonomy): domain Bacteria; phylum Planctomycetota; class Phycisphaerae; order WQYP01; family WQYP01; genus JABEVA01. Next base: position 13,949 of record JABEVA010000265.1, on the reverse strand, counting down.
AGGAGTAAAACATGGCAGATGCAGAAAGTTCTCCGGTGGAACAATTGCGACAGGTTCGCGAGGTGATGATCCACGAAATACGCAAAGTCATCGTGGGCCAGGAAGATGTGATTGACGCTCTGTTGATTGCCCTATTTTCACGCGGGCATTGTCTGCTGGTAGGTGTGCCGGGATTGGCAAAAACCCTGATGATTTCCACGCTGGCCAAAGTGCTGAATCTGCGCTTCAACCGCATTCAATTTACGCCCGACCTGATGCCTTCGGACATCACGGGCACCGACATCATACAGGAAGATGCGCAGACGGGTAAAAGGGTATTTAATTTTATCCGTGGTCCGATTTTCACCAATATGCTCTTGGCGGATGAGATCAATCGTACGCCGCCCAAAACTCAGGCGGCCCTTTTGCAGGCCATGCAGGAATATCAGGTAACTGCGGGTGGACAGACTTATCCACTCGATCCGCCGTTTTTTGTGCTGGCAACGCAAAATCCGGTGGAACAGGAGGGAACTTACCCGTTACCGGAAGCCCAGTTGGACCGCTTTATGTTTATGGTGAAGGTGGGTTATCCGACGCGGGAAGACGAGCGGAACATCGTAAAAAGCACTACCGCGGATGCGCGCACCGAACCGCTGCCGGTGCTTTCTGCAGAAGATATATTATCCATCCAAAAGATGGTGCGGCGCATTCCCGTCAGCGACCATGTGGTGGATTATGCGGTACAATTGGTGCGGTGTACCCGGCCACATGAAAAAGACACGCCGGACTTCATCAACAATTGGCTGACTTGGGGTGCGGGGCCGCGGGCGGCGCAGTACCTGGTGATGGGTGCCAAATCTCGGGCCCTGTTGCGTGGGCGGTTGAATGTGAGCACTGATGATATTCGGCAAATGGCCAAGTTGGTGCTGCGGCACCGAATTATCACCAACTTCAACGCTGACGCTGAAGGCATTGATTGTGATGCCGTGGTAGAAAAGTTGATTCAAACCGTGCAGGAACCATCCGCCGAGAGCTATAAGGCCGCGCGAACCGCCTGAAGGTGGCAGCCCAAAAAAACATGGGCGTGGCGGGCGCACCGCCATAGTCTTGGAGCCTTGCTCGATGCGGCCATAAAACCGTGGCGACCGACGGCGTACTGCGTACGGCAGATCCGGCCGGATCGGGAGGCGGCGTTGGCTGAGAGGAAGATTTTGATGCAGGAGGGCGTGGTTTCCGCAAAATTCGGCCACGGCGGCGTCGGACCATAGATGCGCTTAAGGGCCACGCCATCAGATTCGCCGCTATAATGATTCAACCGTGCGGGATCGCCTCTTTGAAGGATGTAGTTTCAGCTTGTCGCAGGATCGTCGAGTTCAACTTTCCGTTAACGCAGAACGGGCCATATTGGTGGCGGTGCTGCTACCGAATAGCTCCGCGGATCTGCAGGATCCGCTGGGGGAGCTGGCCAGTTTAGCGCATACCGCCGGAGCCACGCCGGTGGAGCGCGTGGTGCAACAACGGAAAAGTATTGATCCGGCAACGTACATCGGTCGCGGAAAGGCCGAGGAAATTGCCGCCATAGTCAAAGCCCTGGAAGCGGACGTGGTGCTTTTTGACAATGATATGCTGCCAAACCATCTGCGTGAACTGGAAAAAATCTGTGATTGCAAAATTCTGGATCGCAGCGAACTGATTTTGGATATTTTTGCGACGCGGGCGCGTAGCCGCGAAGCCCAGTTGCAGGTGGCCCTGGCGCAGCTTGAATATACGTATCCGCGGTTGCGGCACATGTGGAACCACCTGGAGCGCATTGGTGCTGGAGCGGGGGCGGGCGTGGGTGCTCGCGGCCCGGGCGAAATGCAGTTGGAAATAGACCGGCGACTGGTGCGCACCCGGATATCGGAGCTAAAAAGTCGCATCGCGGATGTGCAAGCCCGCAAGACCCGGGAAGTGTCTGCCCGCAAGCAGGAACATTTCACTGTGAGCCTGGTAGGTTACACAAATGCCGGCAAAAGCACGCTGTTTAACACGCTTACCGGCGCGGATACCTTTGTGGAAGATAAGCTCTTTGCCACGTTGGATACCAAAACCCGCACCTGGCGGTTGGCGGCTGCTCATAGCACGCTGGTCTCGGATACGGTTGGTTTTGTTCGTGATTTGCCGCACCATCTGGTGGCATCATTTAAGGCTACGCTGGAGGAGGCCACACACGCGGATCTGCTGCTGATTCTGGTGGATGTTTCGCATCCCCAGGCCCTTCAACAACTGCAAAGCGTGCAGCGGGTGCTGGTGGAGATAGGATGCGGCGAGCAACCGGCGATGCTCTTATTAAATAAAATAGATGCTGTAGCCTCGCCGGATGATTTGGCGTTTTGGCGGCTGACGTTTCCGGATGCCTTGGCCATCAGCGCCCGCCACGGCAATGGCGTGGGGGTGCTGGGAGCAGCGGTGCTTAAGCAAATGTTGGGACAAAATTTACAGGCGCGTATTGCCGTGCCGCTGGACGACCCGCGAGGCATTACCTTTTTAGAAAAATTTGCCGTCATCAAAGGGCGGGATTATGAATCGCGAGCCGGGCAAGCCGTCTTTGACGTAGACATCAGCCAACGGATTATGGACCAGATCTACAACCATGTTCGGCGACCCACGATTATCGAATCGGTTCCCATCGGCGGCAATTTTATCGGGAAAGCCCGCAGTATCCGGACGTTAATTCCAGAGAAGCTGAAAACCGATGGGGCCGGGCAAAATGGAAATTCATAAAGGAGCTTGATACGGCAGGATACTTCGCGGCGGGTCAACGCTATTTTATACAGGTCGGAGCTTTTGGGTCGGCGATCTGGAGGGGAGAGAAAGACTGGAGCCGTCGTCGCGGTGGAATCTGGTTTATGCGGATGGCCGGAAGCTCGACGTGCCTGGTGTTTGCAGCGAATGGCGGATTTTCAGTTTCCGGGGGGCGGTAGCGAGGGCTGCTCACTGGTATCGGCGGAGATGATGGGAGACGGCGCTTGGTTGGGAAAAAATTTGAAGTACAAAAAGATGTTGGCGCTCATGACGGCCGCATAGATAAAAAAAGGGACTTCCACCGCAGAAAGATCAAAAAGATAGCCGGTACATAAAATAGCTCCGGAAGCGGCGGATACGCGTGCAACCTGATTGACGGCCAAAGCCCGGCCCACATCATCGGAATGAACGCGACTGGTGATTGCGGTTTGCTGGGCGGGCAGGGCGGCGATGCGCAGGGCTGGGGTAACAGCGTAGATAATCAAGGCAAAGTCCAGGTTGTGCCAGATCGCCATGACCAGCAATAGCAGAGTTCCCAAGGCCCGCGTAAAGGCGATACTGCGTACAAAGCCGAGACGTTTTTCCAGCATGGGTGCGGCCAACAGCGACACCGCTCCGAGCATGGTGGCCACCGATGTATACGAAGCCATCTGTGATTTGTGCAGGCCGTAAACGATGACAAAAAATGGAATGAGAAATGGTGTTATTAACCCCTGGCTAAAGCCGTTAAACATTCCTGTGATGCCGAACTTGCGGATGTTTTTTCGTGACGCTTTATGAGCATCGGATGTGCGCGGGACCGCTGGAGGCCGGGCGGGGATGACCATGAAGACTAAGGCCGGCAGACCGAGTGCTGAAAGCCCCGCCGCCACCAAAAAAACATTGTGAATGGAAAAATAGCGGACCAACCAGGCCCCACCTGCTCCGGCCACACCACTTAAAAATGCCAAGACTGAATAATAGAGGGTGCGATTGGATAAAGTGGTTAAATCAGCAATCACCGCGGTTTGCGCCGGCTGGGCCGCTCCACCGACACCACCACCGATGAGTGAACCGGTGGCGGCAAACCCGCCAATAAGCGAGGCCAGAAACAAGATGGGCAGGTCGGGTCTGGCGTACACCAGCAAAGCACTCAAGGGGACCATCACGCCGGTTAGAATAAGGGTACCTTTGCGGCTCCAGCGGTCCGCAAGGTGGCCCACGGCCAGTCCCAACACGGCGGTGGAAGCCAAACCAATCATGTAGATAGCGCCCAACATAAGGCTGCCGTAATGCAGCTTTCGCAGTACCAGATAGGGCAGGGCAACAGCGATCATGGCGCTGGCCGCACTGCGCAAAAGCCTAAAAATTACCAGCAGCAGCAGGCTTCGCCGGCGCATTTTGGGTGGCGGCGTGGTCGAAGGTGGGCCGAGAGTTAGGCTAAAATCGGTATCGGGGTCGGGCGGACTGCGGCTGGCGTTCATATCAGAATAATAGCAGGAATGAGTGCTGGCGACAAAGCCTCCGAGGCGGGTTATCCTAGCAGACGTGATTTTCACCAAGGAGTGCCGCTATGCGTGGAATGCTGTTGCGATTGGTCATAATATGCGTGAGCTGCTTGACTGTGATTGGACATGAGTTGCCATGCCTGGCCGCGGGGCCACGAGGCGTACTGGCAAGAATTCCGGCGAGCACGCAGTTATATTTGTATATGGCCAATGTGGCAGCGTTGGAAGCAAAAATCCGCCTGATGGAAAACCGGATGAACTCACCCGGCGGCGCTGATCCCGTCGCCGCACTGATGCGTGAATTTGGCCCCACCCTGGGCATTAACTTCAACCGGCCTGCGGCGATAGCGGTTCTGGCGTGGCCAAGGCCGGGTGCCATGGTGCAGCCATCGGTGGTGGCGCTTCTGGCCAGCAGCAAGCCGACGGCCACCTTGGCTGAATTCGGGGCCAAAAATATGGGAAACGGAATCTATCAAGGTGCCATTCCGCAACAGCCAATCCCCTTGTTTATGACGGTGCAGGGTCATTACATGATCCTCTCGGATCAGGCGGCAAGCATACGCAAGTATCTGGCGGCGAAAGCATTTTTAGGTCCGCAACTTTCAGCGACCCAGCGGCATTTCCTGATCAACAGCGATCTGGCGCTGTCGCTGCGCGTGAGAGGTATTTACCGGATGTATCGGCGTCTAAAGAAGATGATGAGGGTCCAGGCCAACAGGGTGCCCAGAAAAAAAAGGCCCGTCCCGACGAATTTAAGCAGGTCCGAATTTTATAGCAAGGCTTGCGATCTCTTGGCCGCGCACATTCTGCACCAGATGATAACGCAAGTACCGCAGACAATGTTGACGGTGCGGTTCGCCCGCACGGGAATGCTCTGCCGGTTGATTGCAATTCCGCAGGCCGGCACGGCGCTGGCGAAAATGATTCGGGCGCAACGGCCTTTAGGCAAGACACCCTTTGTGGGACTTCCGGCAGGGCGTTATGTTGCGGCAAGTGCGATGGCCATCGACGGAGCGCCCGTGGCGGCATGGCTGGGCGGCGCAGAATTGGTGTGGGATAAACATGCGTCGATACGGTCGAACAAGCGGTATCCGGACCTGAAAAAGCAGATGGCTTTGGCGCTGGGCGCGCTGGCGGATTTGCGTGGACTAAGCCAGATCAATTACGCCCGCAACAGGCCCGTTGGGCAAGATGGTCTGGGCATTCAGGTGGTGGATATGGCCCACGCGGACCTGCACTTGCAGCAGATTCTGGCATGGCTGAAGCATTCGCCCCGCTTGGCTTTCGTCCATTCGGCATGGGCTCATGCACGCTGGACGATTACGCCGGCGGCCCTGAAAATTTCGGGTGTCCCATTCACCAGGGTGAGTGGCAAATTCCCGCGGGCGTCCAGAGTGTCCTTGCCGCCAATTCCTTCAGGTCCACCGCATCTTTTCTCGGAGATGCCAGCGCCGCAGAGCGTTTTTGGGGCGGATGCGGTTAGCATGTATGCCGGAGTGGTGGGAAATCGGATTATTTTTGCGGATGCCCGGGCGGCCAAGAAACTACCGGAGGTGGTAGAACAGATTCAAAAGCATCAACAGAATCTGCCGCAATTGGGCGAGATTGCGGAACTCACGGCATGGGAGCCGGCGCATGCTCGCTTGCTGATGTATCTGCCCTTGGCGCGGTGGGCATCGCTGGCCCGACGGCAGAGTCACCCTGGAGCGGATAAGCCCGTGGCGGGGGCGGTGGTGATTGGTGCTCCGGTTCCGCCACTGCTGATCAGCGGATCCGTGGTAGGGGGGTGCATGGTCTACCGGGCCTACATGGCTTATTCGCTGATGAGCGCGCGCCAAGGCACTTCACTATGGAGCGGCTTTCCGTTTTGAGTGCGGCCAAGTGTTGCGCTGGCCCCGCTGAACTGCGACGTTGGCCGGCCATTGGCGGCTCGAAGATGCTTGCAAATGCCGCTGCGGCGGTATAATGCCGGGTAGTTACGAATGGCGGCAGCGGGTCGGCTTTTCGGTTATACATCCTACAAAATGGAGATCGTATGTTTTCACGTCCAGCAAAAGTTGGTGTGGTTGCGGGTACTTGTGTGGCGGCGGCAAGTATTTTTTTGGCCTCCGGCGCAAGTGCTCGTGCGGCGGGCATCCTCGATCAAGTTCCAGCCAACGCTCGCATGTGTATGGTGATGAACAACCTGGCCGCAGTGGACCACAAAATTAAGGCCCTCGAGGGAAAAATGAACCTGCCGGTTACCAACGATCCGCTTTCCATGATGGAACAAAGCATGGGTATCGGTGCCGGCTTGGATGAACATGGTTCAGCCGGGGTGGTTTTTTTACAGCCCACATTGGGCCATCGGCATCCGATGGTGGTGTTGTTTCCGATAGCCCACCTGCACGCCGCCTTTGCGGCAGACAGTCTTTCCAAGGCTGATGCCCGGGGAATCCACACGATTAGTGCTCCCGATGGTTCTCCCGGTTACGTGGCTCGGCACGGGGCCTTTGCGGTACTGGCCCAGCATCGGTCGGCACTACAGGCTTATCTGGCTGCGGGTGCCTGGGGTATGAAAGGACTCAGCCCCGCAGATGCCAAAAGCATTGGTGCGGCAGATTTGGCGTGTTATGTGAACTTGCCGACGGTACGCAAGCAGATCGTGGCCAAGTTGAACGGGGTACTGCCCGGCATGATGGTCCAGGTACGCCACAGAGTGGGAAAGTCCAACTCCGGCACGATAACCATGCTGACCTTGGATATGGAATTTCGCGCATTAAAACAGGTGATCCGGGAAAGCCATGCGGTGTTATTTACGGCGAATATCATGCCATCTGGCTTGGCGCTGAAAGTGGCCCTCGATGCCGAACCCGGCAGTGCAGTGGCCACACTGATTGCGGGTCAACCGCAACTGCCTGGCAACCCGCTGGTGGGTTTGCCGGGGGGACGCTTTCTAGCGGCGGGGGCGATGATGACCAATGGGAAGCCATTGGCTGGATGGTTGGAGAAACTTGTGGCTAAGGCGGTGCAGGATCCGGCCATTGACAGACTTTCGGGGATGGCCAAGGCTCAGCAGCAGATACAGACGAATCTTGCGACCCTGGCCGCGGCGGGAAATGTCGTCACAGCGTTTGATCTGATGGCCCCCGCCGGCGCGAAAGACGCATTGATGCATGGCGTATTGGTGCAGCAGACGAGCGGTAGTGCGGCGGCGGCGCTTGCGGCAAACATGACCAACCTTGAGCGTATGTATGGGTCCACGGGTATGACCCTTCCCAACGGGAATATTTCAGTGAAGCTGCAGCCCAACGCCTTTGTTTTGGATGGTGTGAATTTTGATCGTATGATCATGCACGTTTATCCGGCCTTGCCGCAGTCCCCCATGGTGCAGAGCACGATCGCAGCCATCTATGGCCGTCACGGTACCAAGATTGATCTGGGAGCCGTGAATAAGACGGACTTAGTCGGCGGTATTAACACCAGCCGGGGCGAATTGGCGAACGCTGTAACGGCGGTGCGGATGAGGCAGGACGTTTTGGATGGGCAGCCGGAAATTACGGCCCAGGCAGCACACGTATTGCCACATCCGCAAATAGTGGCCTATTTGCCGTTGGACTCATGGGTGAGATTGGCTATGGCTCGGATGTCTGCGGCCAATGCAGGCGCAGCGCCGGCGCAGGCCGGCGCGGCTCCGGCCGGTCCGATGACCATGAGCGTGGGGACCAGGGGCAGCCAAGTTGCCGGGCAATTGTTTATTCCGACGGCTCAATTAACGGCCTTGGCCGCCGATGGTCGGGCGCTGATGATGATGGTGATGATGTCCATGATGAACGGCCAGCAGCCACCGCCGCCCCCGGATGCGCCGGGCCAGCAGGGGCAATAGACTCTTAAGAGCCAAGTCGGTTGGGTGCCGGAAAGATCGGCTGGGGCCGATGGTAGAGGTGTATTCTGACGCGGTCTGGCATGGCTGATTTAACGGGCCTGTGGCCCGCCTTGCTGCTGGAACTGGGGGCAGCGGTGCGTGGCAAACTGGCTTCGGCTCGTGCCGGCGGGCTGGATTTGGAACTCATGGCGCGACCTGTGGCCCAAGAGGGCGGGGACACCATCTTCCAGATTGACCGGCACGTGGAGGATGTTGTCGAGCAAAACATTACTTCCTGGCCGGCGGTGTGCTTGCCCCTGGAACTGGTGATGGAAGGTCTGGGTGAAACCGGAACGCGGCGCATTGGCTCGGCTCAAGGGGATCTGAAATATCGGCTGATCATTGATCCGATCGATGGCACGCGCAACATCATGTACGACAAACGCTCGGCGTGGTTTCTGGCGGCGGTGTGTCCGATTCGACGCAGGGATGGTCGAGCGTCAACCCTTGCCGATGCCCTAGCCGCAGTGATGGTGGAACTGCCTCCATCCAAACAGTGGCTGGCCGACATGTTTGCCGCACCGCGAGACGGTGCGTTTGCGGCGGTGCGGGTGAACTTGGAGAACAACCGGGCGGTTCCGCTGGAGGTAAAGCCGAGCCAAGCCGTGACGCTGCGCAATGGATTTGGTCAGGTATCCAACTTTTTTCCGGGGACGAAAATACTTGCATCCTCTCTGATGGAGCGCATTGTAGAGAGGACTCTGGGTGCGGTGGAGCCGGGAATGGCGAGTGTTTTTGAAGACCAATACATTACCACGGGAGGACAGATGGTGGAACTTATGCTTGGCCGAGACCGGTTTTGCTGCGATTTGCGGCCTCTTTTCTACGCGGCCTTGCGCGGCCGCGGGCAGGCCATGGCGCATGGCCTGGAATGTCATCCGTACGATGTGGCAGGTGCGTTGGTGGCAGCCAGGGCGGGTGTCATTCTCACCGATGGCTTCGGTCGAGCGCTGGATGCCCCGCTGGATGTGCATACGGGCGTGCATTGGTGCGGTTATGCCAATGCCGAGCTTCAGCGACACATTGCACCGGTCATCAGCGAATGGTTGGCAGAGCATGGAGTGCTGCCCGGCAGCTAAAACCTGGTCAAGCATGGCAAAGGGTTGAAATTCGTCTGGTTAGCCGTCCGTTTCCACCGGCAGGCCATGGCCTGGTTTATGGGCGAAGATGATCCAATACGTGACGGGTATCACAAAAAGAGTAAAGGCGGTGGAGGCCAATAAGCCAAAAATCAGCGACCACGCCAGACCGGAAAAAATGGGGTCGGTAAGAATTGGAACGGAAGAAAGCATGGCGGCTCCGGCGGTCAGCAAGATCGGTCGCATACGCACCACCACGCTTTCAATAATGGCATCGTGGAGATTTAGTCCGCGGGCCAGAGAGCGATGGATAAAGTCGATCAAAATGACGGAATTGCGGGTGACGATACCGGCCAGGGCGATCATTCCAATCATGGCGGTGGCCGTAAAAAATATGGAGTTGCGGTAGCCGCCGACATCGTGTGCGGCTACAAGATTTAAAAGCCAGAATCCAGGCATGACCCCTGGGATCGTTAAAGGAATAGCGAGCATGATAATCAGTGGCAGCAGAAAGGATCCCATCTGGGCCACCAACAGAATATAGATGCCCACCATGGCCGCGGCAAAGGCGATTCCCAAATCGCGGAACACATTGATGGTGATGCGCCATTCGCCTTCACCGGCGAAATTGACGTGCAGGCCGGGTGGTAACTGCCAGGCAATGCCGGATCCATCGTGGAAAAAGGATCTCTGGGAAAGTGGGCGGGGGGGGACCTGATGGGTCCATCCGGCACCGACGGGCGTCATACCGGCAATGGCAGGCGTTGAACCATCGGGCAGACGATCCGCCTGGGTATCCAGAATAGCGTTGACAGGAGGACGACCGGCAGTGTCTGCGTAGACGTAGACAATGCGGCGAAGGTCCTTATGGTAGATCGTCTGACCCACCCAATTTTGCTTCCAAGCGCCAAGCTCGGAAAGCGGAATCATGGCACCATCGGCACCCCGTACAAAAATTTTCGACAAATCCGCCGGGCTGGATCGGCGGGCGATGGGAAATCGCAGAATAATCTGCAGCGGTTCACGCTGACGGGGGGCGTGAATGAGGCCGGCGACCTGTCCCGCCAAAGCGATTTTAAGGGTGTCGGCAATTTCCTGAGTGGAGACGCCATTGAGGGCGGCCTTGCGTTTGTCGGTTACAAAAACCATCTGTCTTTCGGGGGCTTCCACACTATCATCCACATCCACCACATCCGGCTCGAGGAGCAACCGATGGCGCAGGGTGCGGGCAGCCAGTTGCATTTCATGGTAACTCACCAAAGGGGAACCATGAATTTCTCCGACAATGGTGTCGAGAACAGGAGGCCCAGGGGGAGCCTCGACAATTTGAATTCGCGCATGATAGGCTTTAGCGATGAGGGTAAGCTGGTGGCCAAGCCGCAGTGCGATGGCGTGGGTCTGCATGGCGCGGACTTTTTTCCCGGCCAGATCCACGCTGATCTGGGCATCATTGGGATTCTTGCGGATAAAGTAGTGGCGTACCATACCGTTAAAATCCATGGGGGCAGCGGTGCCGACATAACTGGTAATGTCGGCCACCTCGTTGACACGCCGCAACCGTCGCACCAGGGCCTGCGTGACCGCATCGGTGGTTTGCAACGTGGTGCCGCGGGGGGTATGCACCACAATAAGCAGATTACTTTGATTGCCAAAGGGCAGCATTTTCAGGGGTACCATGCGCAGTGCCGGCAGCGCCACGGCCGCCACAGTAACCGCCGCCACGGCCAAGATAAATGCCCATCGGGCGAGGCGATAATTGAGCAGGGGTGACATGAGTGGCCGAAATATGCGGTAGCGCGCGGTGTGGGTGAGAGCGCGGGTAGCCTGTGGTTCGCCCTGCTCGGCCAATGCCTGTTCATGGGTGGTGCGGTGGTTATGCCTTAAAACATGATAGCTAAGCCAGGGCGTGATGGTAACGGATACCAACAGGGACATAATCATAGCCACCGGCACATTAAAGGCCATCGGCTGCATGTACGGCCCCATCATTCCGCTAATAAAAAACATAGGTATGAAGGAAATGATAACGGCCAGGGTGGCCACGATCACCGGCGGGAGAATTTCGGAAATCGCCCGCAGGGTAATGAGCCGGTCGGCTTTGTTCTCCAACGCAAAATGGCGAGAGATATTTTCCACATCCACAATCGGATCATCCACCAGCAGTCCTAAGGAAAGAATCAGGGCAAAAAGCGTGACCCGATTGATGGTAAAACCCAGCATCAGGTTGAAGGTCAGGGTCAGGCCGAATACCACCGGAATGGCGGCGGCCACGACCAGCGCTTCCCTCCAGCCCAGGCCAATGGTCAGCAGAACCAAGACAATGATGATGGCTACCAGCAAACCCTCCACCAGGCCATTGATCTTTTCACTGGCGGACAAACCGCTGTTGCGTGTCACCACCACCCGGATGTCGGAAGGCACAATCGTACGGGATAGCTTTCGGGCTTTGGCGATTACATCGTTGGCCACCCAAACGGCATTGCTGCCGGCTTTTTTGGCGACGGCAATGGTCACGGCCGGGTTGGCCGGCGCATTAACACGGTGCAAGCCGGAAAAATCCAGAGTGGTTCCGGGAAACCCATAAACTTCCGGCACGTTGGCGGCCATGCCCCACTGATGCCATACGTAGGAATGTACTTCCGCCGGACCATCCACGATGTGGGCGACGTTGCGCAAATAGACGGGGTGTTGATGGTGTACCGCCACCACCAGCCGGCCCAATTGCCGGGCGTTGGCCAAAGCCGTGCCTGCCAGTACCCGAACCTGCATGTTGTTGCGTTTGTAGCTGCCCGCCATTCGCGTGACATCCGCGGCTTGAATATCGCGATCGATGGCCAACGGTGTTAGATGGTAAGCCCGCAGCGTGGCGGGATTGAGATAGGCATAGATGACGCGTGGGCGTCCACCGATCACGTAGCAGCGTGAAATATTGGGCAGGGCGGCCAGACGGCTGGAAAGCTCCACCGCCGTTTGCCTTAGAGTTACGGCGGAGGCCTTTGAACTGCTGAGTGTCAGCGTGACGACGGGCACATCATTGATAGTTTCCGGTTTGATGACCCAGCCGGTAACACCCGCAGGAACCAGACTCAGATGACCTTGAATTTTTCGATAGACCTTGACCAAACTGCGCTGAACGTCCTGCCCCACGTAAAAACGGGCGGTGACCATGCTTTGCCCGCGGCTGCTGGTCGAATAGACGTATTCCACGCCATGAATCTGATAAAGCAGTTGTTCCAAAGGCGTGGTGACCAGTTGTTCCACGCTTTTGGCGGAATGGCCGGGAAAGTTCACGTAAACGTCCACCATGGGAACCAAAATTTGCGGGTCTTTCTCTTTGGGTGTAATCAGCAGTGCGCCAATACCCAGGAGCGTGGCCAGCAAAATAAGCACTACGGAAAGGTTGGACCGTAAAAATATACGTACCAGCCGCTCCAGCATCGAAAATTGTTGCGCATCCGGCGGTGCCGTGTCATTCATGGGTGAGCCTCCGGCACGGTCGGTGCGGAGCCGGGTGGCATGACCACACGCTGGCCCAAGCGCAGCCCGGATAAGATTTCCCGCCACTGTCCAATATGCCGTCCGGGTTGCACCACTTGCCGAAGCAAACGGTTTCCTGCTAAGACCTGCACCAAAGCCAGTTGCCCCACGTGGGTGATGGCCGCGGCGGGAATCACCAGCGGATGCTCGGCACCGACGGGCACCAGAAGGGTTCCATACATGCCGGGCCAGATACCGGCGGGAAAAGCTGCGGCAGCCTTGACGATAAAAGTGCGGCTTTGCGACTGCACACGCGGAACAATCTGCCGGACGCGCGCTTTTAACAGCACCTTCAAACCTTCCAGACGCAGACGCAAAATTTCGCCGGGATGCAATCGGTCGGCCAGAGATTCCTGCACCACCGCGGCAAGCTGCATACGCCGTGGATTGTATATACGGGCCAAAGGCGTACCCGGCAACACCGTGTCTCCTGCACTGATCATCTTTTGGCGTACGATGCCGTTGACCGGCGAATGAATGGTGGCGTAGGCCAGCACGGTTTTAGCGGATTGGCTGGCGGCCAAGGCCCGGGCCACCCCGGCCTGTGCCGTGGCCACGCCGGTGTCGGCCAGATCCATGCTTGCTGGTGTAACGTCTCCAGTGGCCAACAGAGTTTTATCCCGTCTTTGATCGATGCGTGCCTGATGCAATTGGGCGCGTGCCAGGCGCACCGCCGCCACCGCCTGAGCCAGTTGCGCTTTAAGATTGCGGTCGTCCAGTCGTACGATGACCTGGCCCTTATGCAAAGCCGCACCAACTTCGAGATTGGTCCAAATCACACGGCCAACGATACGCGAGGCGATGGTTACCGGGTGAATGGCGCGAATCGTACCCACCGCCGACATGGTGCGGGACAAGGTAAGCCTGCGGACTGCCGCGGTCAGTGGTCGAGCGGGGGCTGCTGAGTGGCCGGAGACTGATCCGGGGAGAATTTTGGTTCTTAGCACCCCCATGAGCCATAGGATAAGGGCCACCACCACCAGAACCATCAACAACATCAGCGCGATGCGGACAGAGCGCCCCAGGAGCGTCTGGAGTTTTGCATGTTTTGAGGGCATGAAGCCAACTCCTGAAATCAAAAAGTCTGAGAATGTTATAATGGCACCCGGCCTCTTGGCAAAATTCGGCCAGGGCCTAAGCCTTGCTCGATGCCGCCGGTGGGCGAGGCTGCACCACCGT
>JABEVA010000264.1 GCA_013044065.1 Phycisphaerae bacterium | reverse complement strand
GTCCACCACCAGCAGATGAGCCGCCAGCGGCCCCCATCCCGCCCAATCACGCGACATGGCGTAATTCCAGCCCAGTCCACGCACATATCCCGAACCGCTCGACCAGCCCATGGCCCCTTTGGGGCCCGCCCCCATCTTGGGTACCGGTATCCGCAACATCTGCCGAATCGGCTGAACCCCGCCGATAGGCTCTTTGGAAAAGCCCCATCCATAGGCAATTGCACCAATCAACTTGCCGTCAATGTACACCGGCGAACCGCTCATACCCTCAATAATGCCGCTTTTACGCAGCCCCAGCCCCCAACACTTCACCAGAATCACGTTCATAGCCGGACCGAAGTTTTTAATGACATCCAGCACACGCACATGAAATTTCTGGATCTCAGCGCCATGCATTACGGTTAACCCGTAACCCACCATGCCCGGCTTTAGCTTATTTTCAAACAGGTATAATTTTGGATTTGGATTAAACCATTTGTTGTTGGCGTGGTTTCGCTTAGCGTGCCCACGAACCACTGCGGCTTTTGCCGCCGCCGGCGCTACCGCCGCCTCGGTCCGGCCACAGCCGACCAACAACAGCGCCCCCGCGCCCATCAAAACACCAAACCTCTTAAACATCATGCCAACACCCTAAGCACCACCAGCTTTTCAATCGCCGGCACGCCACTGCTTCATATTTCCCTCCGCAGCCGGTCCAAAGTATATCGGCCCGCGCGGAACCTGTCATCGATACGCTCCAACGACGCGGTTTGTGCGATCCGCCTGCCTTCGTTATCATTGCTGGTGTAGGAACACATTGCAAGGTTTGATGGACACTTTACTCTGCGGGACTTTTTTAGATTGCGATGGTTTTGAATACCACCATACCAGTTTCCCCGCCTAACGTTGCAGTTCCGCCCGGCGAGCCTTGCACCACGGACCCGGCAACCACGCCGATCTTTGCAGTCATCATCCCCGTTTACAACAATCCCGCTACCGTGGCCAAAATTACCGCCGACGTGCTCGCTGGCTTTTCAGCCGCCCGCGTATTTGTCATCGACGATGGCAGTACAGATCACACCGCCACCGCCCTGCATAACCTGGCTCAAAGCCTCCCCGCTCCACAGGCACAACGCCTGTCAGTGCTCTCCCACCCAAAAAATCGCGGTAAAGGTGCGGCACTGGAAACCGGCTTTCAAGCCGCCTTCGCCGCCCGCTGCACCCATGCCATCACCATGGATGCCGATGGCCAGCACCTTCTTTCGGACATGCTGAAAATCGCCCAGACAGCCGCACTATTTCCCGAGGATTTGATCATCGGCGAGCGCCAAATGAACCTCACCGTGGTTCCTAAAAACAGCATTCGTGGACGCGATCTTTCACGCTTCTGGCTGTGGCTGCAAACCGGACAAGATGTGCCCGACAGTCAGTGTGGACTGCGCGTTTACCCCCTGATTTACACATTGAAGCTGCGCCATTGGTTTCACCGCTTTGATTTTGAAACCGAAAGCCTGGTCCGACACGCATGGGGTGGCGTGCATATTCGCAGCGTGCCCATCACCTGCATTTACTTTGCCGGCGAACAGCGAATTTCCCACTTTCGGCCTTTTCGCGATACCGTTCGCGGCGTGCGGCTCAATGTGCTGCTTACCACCCGCAGGCTCATGCCCTGGCCCGTCATCAAACTTATTCAACGCCCTTCCACGCATTCCATCTTCCACCGCGACAAACGCGCCTATTGGAGCCTAAGCTATTGGAAAAAAATGACCTACCAGATGATTCAAAATAATTCCTCCAATGCCCAGCTTTCCGCCGCCATTGGCGTAGGTATTCTCATCGGGCTGCTGCCCATCTACGGCTTGCAGACTGTCATTGCCATTTGGGTGGCCGACCGCCTGCACCTCAACCTTCCCGCCACCCTTCTCGGAACCGAAATCTCCATCACCCCCACGATGCCATTCTGGCTTTTATTGAGCCTTGAAACTGGACATCTACTTTTACACGGAGCTTTTGTCCCATGGAATTTTTCCGGCTGGACCGGTTTATCGGTTTCCGGATTTTTCGAAATGCTTGGCGACGAATTTTTGCCGTCATTTCTACTCGGCGGTCTGGTGGTTGCCATGGCCTTCGGAACCATCGGCCTGCTGCTGACCCGCGCCGCTTTAAACCACTGGCGACCCGCTGGCCGCAGCTTGTTTACGATGTCCGTCAATACAATATCCGAAACCCCGGTCACGGATTCCGCCTCGTCGCTGAGCCAGGCACGTCCGCCAGGTTAGCCACGGCGTCGGCACCATCCGTCGAGTGCCTGTATCGCGTGCCCTTCTCCGCGGCAATCCACACTTGATATGCGGGCCAGTCAAACGAAACCGCGAAAATATGACAACCGACTGGCCTATAGAAGATGCCATCATGCGCCCGCTTTTGTAGAGTCGAACTGTGGCGCGGTGGTTTAGGTCGAGCATAACGGTTTGCCGTCCCTTTCGGTTGCGGGTGTCTCAATATATAAAACATGCTTCGTTTCCACAGCCCGCTCATCGAACCGGACAGGCGGATTTCCCGCATCCGGCTCTCGGAGAAGGTAGTTCATGCTTGCGCCCACGGGTAGCT
>JABEVA010000263.1 GCA_013044065.1 Phycisphaerae bacterium | reverse complement strand
TTACGGAAGGCACCCTGATGGCCCAAACCGATGTGCTGTGCAATCGGATGGTGGAAATCAAGAAAACCGGCATTCGTTTCTCGCTCGATGATTTTGGAATCGGGTATTCCAGCTTAAGTTACCTTACCCGATTCCCGATCGACACCCTGAAAATTGATATCTCGTTTGTGCGCGGCATGATGGATGATCCCAAAGACTTGGCGGTGGTGGATACGATTATTGATCTGGCCGACAATTTGCAGTTGCGCACGGTGGCCGAAGGTGTCGAGAAAGGGGAACAGGTGACGCTGCTGAGATTGCTGGGTTGCCAGTCTATGCAGGGATACTTTTTCAGCAAGCCGTTGCCGCCTGCGGAATTTGCCGATCTTCTGCGCACGGACAAACGCCTGCCCTCCACCGACACCGCGCCTCATCCTTCGGTTCTCCAACCTGCCGCCGTGGCAGCCCTGTAGCCTGGGTTGAAGACTACCACACAATCTTGAAGTTTGCCTGATTCCTACCTTCCACGCCCTGCCAGTAAGGTCAGCGTTTGCTCAATGACCGCTGTCGGGCTGGACCAGACGAAAAAAAACAGGGCTTCCCTGGCCCGCCGCTGCGCCGGGCTGGCACACATAAATCCATGGCCCTTGGAGAGTTCCAAGGCGGCCAGCGAACTGCGCGCCGCCAAGTCATTGCCGGCGGCCCTTAATTGTGCTCCAATCCCCGGCTGTTGCAGCAGCCGCGCATTGGCTCCCACTTTGTACACCTGTGCGGCCAAATGGTTATATTCACGGCGTAAAGTGGTGATGGCGCCGCGACAGGTGTGAAACCTGGTTTTTACCAGATCTTCGGCCATGCTCAGCGCTCCGGCCGCCACCCCCAGCGGCAATACACACGTACTTAAACCGAAGGAGCGATGTCGGCTGCGGAGTTCCAGGGCATTGTTGCAGGGCGGCACGAGCACGTCGGCATCGGGCACAAATACGTGTCGCAGTTGCACCGCTCCGGTGCATGACGCGTTGAGGGCCACCATATCCTTACGGATTTCCACCACCACGCGGGGTTGGCGGGCGAGCAGAGCAAAGAGTATTTGCCGGCCATCGCTGGTGGCCGCTCCCACGATAATCCGCTGGGCCTGCGCGGCCCCGGTTACCCAGGGTATTCGACCGGAAACACGAAAGCCGTCGGAAGTACGGTGGGCTACCACCGCCGGGGGCAGATGTCGGCCGGAGGTGGTCAATTGGGCGATGCCAATGGTGGCAAATACCGTTCCCCGGGCCATGGACCGCAACAGTGGTGTCGAAGCGGGAGCTTCCGCGGCGGACAGCAAAAAGCCCACGGCAGAATCACGCTGGGTTAAAATTAAAGCTGTGGTCAGACAGCGCCGGGCCAACTCTTCATACCGCCGGTGCAACAGCACCGCATCCATGCCGGTACCGCCAAAGGGGCGGGGAATGGCCCAAGTCAAAGCCCCGCAACGTTTCAGATCTGCCATATTGTCGGCCGGCCAGGCGGCGGCGACATCGACGCGCTCGGCTCGGGATTCAATAAGCTTGAGTGCGGCTAGCCAGGATGTTTTGGTTTTCTTCAACACATTCTCATTTTAGCACGGCGATGCCGGATGGACAGCCGTATCGGTGCTGGGTATTTGGCGCAGCGTGAAAAATGCGATCTCGGGCGCGGCCAGCATGCGTAGCGGCGTGCTATAGCCCACTCCCCGGTTCACAAACATGCGTTTTTCAACAGGCCCATCCTCTGGAAAGCAAAACAGCCCTTGAATCCACTGGCGGTTCTCCATAGGCAAAAAGAGTGGCCCGATCATGGGCAACACCACTTGTCCACCGTGGGAATGTCCGCAGAGCATCCATTGCCAGGGATAACTTTTAAGCCGGGGATAACCATCCGGATTGTGCTGCAGGCAGATGCAAGGTGCCCCCCGTGGTACGGCGGCAAAGGCCCGCTCGGGATTCGATTGACCCACCCACATCTCATCGAGGCCCACGAACCAGAGAAGCTCGCCGGACCGCTCCACCGATCGAGCCTCATCCACCAAAAGGCGTACGCCGTGCTGTTGTAACATTTGCCGCAACCGTTTATGAATGCTGCGGTGGGCGGATCTGGCACCTACGTGCCGCCAAGAATACTCATGGTAATCGTGATTCCCCAAAATACCGATCACACCATCGGTGGCCCGCAGCAGGGGCAAAAGCTCGGCCAGTTTATCCAGGGACTTGGGGTGATAATCAATCCAGTCACCGGTGACCACTATCAGATCCGGTTTTTCCGCGGAGACTTTTTCCGCCAATCGCCGCAGAAACCGCTGGCGTGTGGTTCCGGTGTGCAGATCGCTAAGGTGGGCGATGCGGTAGTTTTCAAATGCGGCCGGCAATCTTTGGATGGGCATCTGGTAACGGACCACCTGGCAGCGAAATGGAGCCACAAACCGCGGCCAGATCATGGCCGTGAGTGTTAACCGCCCCATTTGCCGCAGGGCTTTGCCCGCCAGCCCGCGGTGCAACATCACGCGCTCGATCGGTCGTCCGGAGAGCTTTTTGGCGACATCAAATTGAGGAATGGATTTTCGCAGAGACCCACCAATCACTTCAACACGGTCCGGCCACTTAGTCGGCACTGACGTTAATGCTCTCCTGCCAGTAGCTACGGATGGGCATATTGTCCTTGCGCGCCGGCACAAACTTCCAATGATTTAGAATCGCTCCAATGAATAGATGGTCGATGGTGGGATGACCCGAGGATTTTACAATGGTTACGTGGCTGACTCGGCCATTCGGCAGCACCAAAACCCGGACCACAATTTGCACCTTGGTGCCGGCGAGGATGTATTTTAACGGCAATTGCGGCAGCGGATCTTGCTTTGGTGTGGCTTGTCTATCCGCGGACCAACCGCCGCGTCCCCTGCCGGAGCCTCCCGCTCCGGGAAATTTGGCGGGATTTTTCATGAAATTAAACGTTACGCCATCATCTTGGGCACCCGGGTGAAGCGGCCCGCGGCTGCGCGGACCGCGCGATCTCGGATGGACTGCGACATGGGGGACGTCGGTGGCGCGATGCTGCTTGGGGCGGGGAAGCATGTGCGGCATCTTGGGGAGTCGCGGCTGGACCCAGGTATTGGTTCCTTGGGGCACACCGATCACCAGATGCTTTTGAGGAATATCCAGCGTACCCGTCAACAGAGAGCCAGACGATTGCCGGGAGCGGCCGGTGAGAGAAAACAACTGCGGGGGTGGCAGGGCCGACATCCGCCAGTTTTTCAGCGGGTCCGTTGGCGGCGTTCGGCGGTGGAGGCTGGAGAGTACCATGCCTCCAATGGCCGTGCTGTCGTGATGGTCGGTGACGCCGATGGCTCGTGTTGCCGGCACCGGCTGAGCCCATTGCAGGTGGTTTAAGAAGTAGAGTCCTGCCAAAAGGAGGCCATCAAACATCAGGGCGGCAAGAATCGAAAAAAGCGTGGAGTAGGCCACGCCATCGCGTCGGTGAATTACCACAATGCGCTGACCAGCGCTGGTTGCGGCAAGATCGTCAAACCTCTCCGGCGGCAGCCCTAAGGCATCCGGCCACTTTGCCAGAACGTGTTCTTCCAGATCGTGATCCACCAAGTCGGCGGAATTAATTTCCGCCCTATCCGCATCCTCTCCGATGAACGTGTCTTCATTGATGTCGGCAGCGTCGGCTGCCGACACCGGCGCATCCAGAACCGTCGCTTGAGATTCGGACAACCGTATGTTATCAAGTGTATCCATCTGCAAGCCCTGCCCGTTGCTCCGCCCTTCCCCAAACCGCCGTTTCCGCGACGGTGTGGGAACGCTAACTGACTGCAAGAATCTCATAGCGAATTTCACCGCGCGGCACATTGACGCGCACAGTCTGTCCAACCCGGGCCCGCATGAGCGCTTCGCCCAACGGACTCTTGGCGGAAACTTCCATCACGTCGGAATCCGCATCAAACGATCCTCTGCCGATTTCGCCCACCAGCCGAAACAGTTCGGTATCCTTGGTTTTCATATCGCGGACCTTGACGGTGCTGCCCAGGAATACCATGTCCGCCGGAATATCGTTGGGATCCACCACGGAAGCAAATCGCAAGCGCAGTTCCAGATCTTTGATGCGGGCCTCCAGCAGGGCCAACTCTTCGCGTGCGGCGTGATAATCGGCATTTTCCTTGAGATCCCCTTTCTCTCGGGCCTCGGCAATACGTGCGGCGATGGATGGGCGCGTATCAATCATGGTTTTCAGGTGTTCTTGAAGTCTCTGTTTTTCTTCTTTGGTCAGCAGTTGCATTTCCATTGGTCACCTCTTGCTTAAAACGAATTATCCTGGGTCAGGTTTCGGGCCGTCAACGACGGGCCATCACCGCGCCTCATCCAGGCCTAGAAACTGTTTCATGTGCTGGTCATAAATTTCCTGGGCGGCCGGCTCCGTTAAGTTCAGGCGCAATTCGTTGATCACCTTGGTACCCTGGCGGATCCATAATTGAAAACATGCATGACAAACACTCTGGTAAATTTGTTCACCCAGTGATCCGCTAAACGGTCTTTCCGCCATTTTGGTCGTCACACGCCCGCAGCGACGGCATTGGATATTACCCGCGGCGGCGAGTTCCGGGGTCAGTTGCGGGGCCTTTTCGGCGGGTATGTCGGCCCCCATCTCTTTGAGCATATCCGCCATTTGATTGCGAGGCATTAGATATCCCTTTTCCTGGGCAATTTTATAGCCCTGCGTGAGGGTATTTGTGGCACCTTCTGTATCACCCACGCCGCGCTGCGCCAAAGCCAGGAGAACATAGCCCTGCGAGAGATCGGGATTTAGCTTAATGGCCTGCAACAACACTGGAACCGCTTCTTTAAAGGCTGCGCCATCCACATAGGTTCGCCCGAGTGAAAAATAACCCAACTCGTTTTCCGGGTCAGCCAAGATCATACTTCTAAAACGTTCTACCCGTTGCTGGTCCAGCATTATATACCCCTGCTAAATTTTACTAACCGTATAGACACCAACGCCCCCCGCGGGCACGCCCTATTGTAGCGTCTACAACGCCGGGTTCCAAAGAGGCAGGCCCATGGTGAACCGGAACGGCGTGGTAACAGAGGCATACTGGCCGCAACGCCTGCCTGACGGTATCCTTTCCCTCATGCGTATGGCCCTGATCGCCAATATGAATAAACCCGATGCCGCCAGTGCGGCGCAGGAACTTGCGGCTTGGGTTCCCCGCCAGGTACCCAATACGCAAACTCGATTTTTCGCGGTGGCCGGTGCCCAAAGCCTGGCGGACTTCCGACCGGACGTCGTGGTGACCTTGGGTGGGGACGGCACCATTTTACAAACCGCACGCATACTGCTGGGGCAGGGTGCCCCAGTGCTGGGAATCAACTTTGGCAAACTCGGGTATCTGGCGGCATTTTCCATGGATGATTTTAAATCAAATATTGCCGCTATTGTTGATAATCGGATGCCCCTGACCACCCGTATGATGATCCGCGGTGGAATTTATGAGTCGTTTGGCGACAGCCCCAACCATTCCCAGCCGACATCCCAAGCTCCGCTTTTTGAGCATGCGGCCCTGAATGACATTGTGATCAATTCCGGGGCACCTTTTCGCATGATTGAAATAAAAGTGCGCATCGACGGCCATGACACCACCACTTTTCGCGGAGATGGCCTGATTGTTTCCACACCATCCGGTTCCACCGGCTACAACCTCTCGGCGAATGGACCTTTACTTTCTCCGGATGTTTCGGCCATGGTCATCACGCCCATCTGCGCCCATTCGCTCTCGTTTCGCCCCGTGGTTATTGCCGATGATGCGGTGGTTTGCATTGAGCCGGCCCGAGTCAACGAGGGCACGCGGGTGTGCTTTGACGGACAGTTGCTCGAGCCATTGCGACTGGATCATTACATTCTGATTCGGCGGGCGGAGCAATCGCTGAAGCTGGTGGAAAACCCGGCCTTATCGCACTGGCAATTGCTGGCCAATAAACTCCAATGGGCCACCAGCCCCGGAGCCTGACCGCCGCCGACGTATCTTGCAGGAGCCATCCATGTCAGCCATGCC
>JABEVA010000262.1 GCA_013044065.1 Phycisphaerae bacterium | reverse complement strand
CGTTAAGGTGCAGAGTTTCCAGAGGCTTTTCTGTAAGCGTGTTGATATCTATACCCGCGAGAAGACTAATATCGCCGGCCACAGTACGGGTAGTCTGCTTAACGAGATAACTGGCGGCCAGATCCAGGGGGCGTTCGCTCAGCCACACAACATGCGCTGTGAAGTCATGGCCAAAATGCGGCTGGTTTTCCGGATGAACCAGCATGTCGCCGCGGCTGATATCAACTTCATCCGCCAAGGTCACGCTGACCGCCATCGGACATTGGGCTTCTTTTAGTTCCCCATCGCGTGTCACAATGGATTTGATCCGGCTTCGACGGCCTGATGGCAAAACCATGATCGGATCACCGCAGCGCATGGCCCCTGAGGCAATGCCACCGCTAAATCCACGGAAATCGAGATTGGGGCGCAGCACCAGTTGTACCGGAAAGCGCAGATCGGTCAGGTTGCGGTCCGCCGCAATATGCACTGTTTCGAGATGGTTAAGCAAGGCTCCGCCCTTGTACCATGGCATCCGGGTGCTGCGTTCCACCACGTTATCGCCATGCAGGGCGGAAATGGGAATGAAGTGCACATCGCGAATGTCCAACTTGCCGGCAAATTCCGCATATTCCGCTTTGATTTTGTTGAAACGCTCCTCGGCAAATTCCACCATGTCCATTTTATTGATGGCCACCACCAAATGGGCGATTCCCAGCAGCGAACAGATAAAGCTGTGCCGGCGCGTCTGGGCCAACACACCGTGGCGGGCATCCACCAGAATAATCGCCAGTTGACACGTCGATGCGCCGGTGGCCATGTTGCGGGTGTATTGTTCGTGGCCGGGAGTGTCGGCAATGATGAACTTTCGCTTGTCGGTGGAGAAATAGCGATAAGCTACATCAATCGTAATGCCCTGTTCGCGCTCGGCCTTGAGGCCATCGGTCAGAAGCGCCAGATCAATCTGGCCACCGGTGGTACCGTGCTTGACGCTGTCTTTGCGAATGGCGGCCAGTTGATCCTCATAGATCATTTTGGTGTCGTGCAGCAACCGTCCGATGAGGGTGCTTTTTCCGTCATCCACACTGCCGCAGGTTAGGAACCGCAGCAATTCCTTTTCCTGATGGCGGGCGAGGTAGGCGTGAATATCTTCCCGTAGGGTGGTGGCTGACGAGGTCATGTTGGCGTTCCCGTTATAAGTTGGCTCAGCGAGCAAAGTCCAAAAGCACTACGCTGTTAGAAATATCCTTCGCGCTTTTTCTGCTCCATGGAACCTTGTTCATCATGGTCGATGGCGCGGCCCGCGCGCTCAGAATTCTTAAAAAGCAGCATTTCTTCAATGATTTTGGGCAGCGTGTCGGCGGTGGATTCAATGGCCCCGGTCAAAGGATAGCAGCCCAAAGTGCGAAACCGCACGGTCTTGGTTTCCGGCGTTTCACCTGACTGGAGCGGATAGCGATGGTCGTTGACATAAATCCATAAGCCATCACGCTTGACCACCGGCCTGGGTTGGGCAAAATAGAGCGGCACCAGAGGCACTTTTTCAATATGCAAATATTGCCATATATCTATCTCAGTCCAGTTCGAAAGTGGAAACACACGGATACTTTCGCCCTTGTTGATACGGGCGTTGTATAGGTTCCACATCTCCGGGCGCTGATTCTTGGGATCCCACTGATAAAATTTATCTCTGAAGGAAAAAATCCGCTCCTTGGCCCGCGACTTTTCCTCTTCGCGTCTGGCTCCACCGAAGGCCGCATCAAACTGATACTTTTTTAAGGCCTGCAGCAGGCCTTGGAGATTCATGTTGTGGGTGTATTTGACACTGCCGGAATCAAAGGGGTTAATGCCATTGCGAATAGCCTCCTGATTGGTATGCACGATGATCTGGAGGTTATTTTCACGGGCAGTGCGGTCACGAAATTCGTAAACTTCCTTAAAATCCCAGGTGGTATCGATATGCAGCAGCGGAAAGGGAATCCGACCTGGATAAAACGCCTTCTGAGCCAGACGAAGCATCAGGCATGAATCCTTACCGCTGGAAAAGAGCATGACCGGATTTTGAAATTCAGCCACGACTTCCCGGAAAATAAAAATACTTTCCGCCTCAAGTTCTTTTAAGTGAGTCAAGCGCTGCGTCATCCAATCTCTTTCATTGCTGAAGCATTATTATTTGTCAACCTACTATTCCCATAAGTATAATAGGTAATTGTTTACCCGGCAAGTCACCACAGCCACCATCATTTTATCGGCTACAGCTCCCAACGACCACCACCAAGAAGAATTGCCGTCACTGCGGCTATCGGTTAACTTATCAGTTGGCTTTGGTTTGGAAGTACTTTAGATAAGCTGACTTGCCGCCGACACGCCCCGTGCTGACTGTAAAACGATGATGACATGGTAGATGCAACAATGGCCAATCCTGAACCTAAAGCTGGCGGTCCGATCTTAGAGCCGCCCCTTCCCGGTACCCATCGCGCAGCCACCGATTCACCAAGACAAATACCCCTGCTGCCGGCGTTGGCGGTCGTCGAGACCCCGCGCTTTCATATTGTCGGCTATAGTGTCGCCGGTGAGGAAAGTGCCGTGCAGATTCCAGAATTAAACGTGGTTTTTGATATCGGCAAGTGCCCACGGCCGCTGCTGGTAAGCGACTTTTGTCTGCTTACCCATGGCCACATAGACCATAGTGCAGGCATTGCTTATTACCTTTCACAGCGAATTTTTCAAGGCATGAGTCCCGGTACCATTCTCTGCCCCGTAAAAATTGCCGATGGGGTTGCCGGCATTGTCCACGCCTGGGCGGCGTTGGAAGGCAAAGTAGCCCAACATCGCATAGTGCCGATGGAAGTCGGCGACGAGTTTGAAGTGCGCAAAGGACTGATCGCCAGGGCTTTCGCCACCTGCCACACTGTTCCCTCCTTAGGCTATACTCTGGTGGACCGACGGGAAAAACTTCGTCCCGACCTGCTTGAGCAGCGATTACCAGGCCACATTCTGCGTGAGATGAAGGACCGTGGCGAAAAGATAACATACACCGTGGACGTGCCATTGGTGGCCTATACCGGCGATACCGCCTTGGGAGAAACATTGCTCCAAGATGGGGTTCGTGATGCGCAGGTGCTGATCACCGAGTGCACATTTTTTGACCCAAGCCACAAACGTCGTGCCGCCACTGGCCGACACCTGCATCTGGATGACCTGCTCGAAGTTTTACCACAGTTGCGCAACGATCTGATTCTGATCGCCCATGTATCACGCCGCACCGGGCTGCGCTGGGCAGCCGGTACGCTTAAGCGAGCCTTGGCCAAATCCAGCGTGCACCCGCGGGTGGAATTCCTGATGGATCATGCCCAGCATTTGCATGTGCGCCCCGGCAAGGCCGCAACCTTTGTGCCAACCGAACCGCCCATCGCCGACGAAACCGATGGATAAAGGCGGCCGCGGCAGGAGATTGTCATGAACCGCAAACCGACGGCTTTGATTCTGTTGGCCATAGCAAGTCTAGGCCTGCCGGCGGCAAAACAAAATGCTCCAACCGTCCGCGTTTTGCCCATTTGCATTACCGAAAACAAATCTATTTTGTTGGGCGGAGATAAACACACAGTCGGACCCTATCTGGCTCGGCGACAACTGCTGCAAGTACGACTGCAAGTCATCTCCCGGGCCATCAGCCATCCGCACCGCTGTTTCTCGCTGCAAATAAGCTCCGCCATGCTCAGCAACGGTGTGGCATTACGACTGATCCCCAAACAATTTGCCAACGCGGTGGCAATTCCACCGCAGATGCGTTATGCCATGCGGGCCGCCGGGGATTTGGGATTTCCTGTAGCCCTTAACTTTCTGCCCCCCGCCAACCATGTGCTGCGCATTGCCAGTCTGCAAGGCTCCTTTGTAGTGGTCGCCGATGGCACCAGCAAAACGTTTACCATCGCCCGGGTGCGAAATCTGCTCGGACATGAGATTCCGGCCACGGCGCTGCCGGGCACCCACCTTCGTGTACAGGTCGAGAAACAGCGGACGAGGCCCAACGGCAAACGGGAAAAATTGTTGCGGCTGCGCATCGTCGGCCGGCCGGATATTCTGCGAGCTGTGGTAAGCACAGCAGCCGCTATTCCAAAATCAACGCCCGCTCCCTCGGATATTTTTATGGACATACCGCACGGCCTGGTGGTGGCTATTCCGTTGGCGCAGCCGTTGAGCGCTAATGCATCCCTGCAATTGACGATGCGAATTCATGAGAAATTTTTTCGCGTGCCATTCGACCTCAAAAATCTTCCGCTACCGCGCTGAGAGCGACTCATTGCCACCAGCACCGGCCTGGTGACCGGTGCGATCACCCCCGTATGCGGTAAGCCTGGAATAACCGGCAAATAAAAGTACCAGCACAAGACCAATACCGGCGAAAAGACTGGGGTCCAATGTACGGCCCCAATTGCTGGCATGGGGACCAAATATCTTCACTGCATCGGAGGTAAAGAACATCAACACGGCCGCCACCCACAGGGCCAACCATGCCCGTCTTGCGGCTCGCGCAGGGGCCTGATCATCCGCCGCGATCATACCGGCAGCGGCGATGGTCAAGACCAGCGTGACATAATGAGGAACCCAACACCATTCCTCAGCCCAGAGCATAAACGCCGCCACAGCGCCGATTTCCATGATGTAACGACGGCATTGCAGGGTGGGTAGACGGCGGTGCATCCACAGCAGCCCCGTCAGCCCGATGAGCACCAGCGCTGTGCGCACCACCAGCCGCGCTGTGGCTGGTCGCAAGTTCACGACGTTGACGTACCACAATTTTTGACCGCCGTGATGCGATGTAATGAACGCCGGCACATGGGTCAGCAGGCGATACAGAAAACTGGGAATTGATTCGCCGCTGTAAACACTGACGGCACCCTTGAGCACGTAAGGGGTAATCATGATGTGTGTCCACTGGTTCCACCAGATTAGATTTTGCTGCCAGCCGAAGGCCAGTGCACCGGCCGGAAAAATCCAGAAGAGCGTTCCCAGCACAATGGCCGCAGCCACACGCCAGCGCCGTCGCCACAGCATGTAGATCAGGAATATGATCGGCGTCACTTTGATACATACCGCCAGCCCGATCAACAAACCAGCCAACCAGTCGGTGCGGGGCTTTTCCAGTTGCGCAAAAAAAAGACCGGCCACCATGGGAGTCAACATGAACAGATTCATTTGGCCTTCCTGCATGTCGCCGATAATGGGCCAAAACCAGATCGCCGCCAACAGGGCGATGGTGGCCGCCGACAGCCGAACCCCCGCACGACGAACCATGGCTAGCACCATGTAAAAAATCGCCGCAACCATAAAAGGCTTGCAGCAAATCCAAACAAACTGGGCATTGGCCGGCGAAAACAGCGCCAGCGGCGAAAGCAAATACAATGTCGATGGCGGCATGGGCCAAAGATCGTTGACAAAATTCGCATGGTGAAACAAAAACCCTGGAAACATGTGCATCCAGCGGTCGAAATCATTGACATCCACCCGTGGGTGCTGATGGCTGTTGCGAACCACCCGCGTGCGCATCTGAAAAGCGGTAATCACCGTTAAAATGCCCATGATCGACCAAACGGCGACCGTCATGAGTCGCCCCACCCCCGCAGGCAGACGATCCGGTGATTTACAACCCAAGATTTTGTCGGACAAACGATTCTCCAGCCAGGGTGGCCTTGGGAGAGGCCGCGGCACCAGGGTAAAATTCACGGCCCAGCGCAAAGCGGGACCACCCGCAGCGGTCCTCTATCGCTTTGACAAAGATACGCGAGGATTGCCATGCGGGCAATTCTGCGATAAAACTCATGCCATGAAAACCACATGCACAAGATTTGGAACAATGGCTGACGGTCGGACGGCGGATGTTTATACGCTGACCAGTCCCTCTGGTTTAATCGCCAAAGTGACCTCCTATGGCGCAACGCTTACCGAGCTTCACACGCCGGATCGCTCAGGGAAAGTGGCCGATGTCGTATTGGGATTTGCCAATCTAGCCGGCTACCTTGCTAAACATCCGCATTTGGGAACCACTGTCGGCAGGGTCGCTAACCGTATCGCTGGCGGCATATTCTATCTCGATGATGTAGCGTATAAGCTCACGACCAACGATGGCCCCAACACCATCCATGGCGGACCGCAGGGGTTTGGCTATCGACTGTGGAACGCCGAAATTTGCGATGATCAGCGCGGCTGCGGTGTGGCATTTTCCTACTTCAGCCCGGACATGGAAGAAGGCTTTCCGGGTAACGTGCAGGCCAAAGTTGTTTATCGACTCGTGGAGAGGGACCTGATCATTGAGTATCACGCCGCGACGGATAAAACCACGCCCATCAACATGACCAACCATGCCTATTTTAACCTGCGTGGAGCCGGCCAAGGTGATATCCTCGGCCATGAAGTCTTTATTGCCGCCGATTTTTATACCCCTTCCGACAACACTCTTTTGCCTACCGGTGAAATTCTCCGTGTCCAGGGCACACCTGTGGATTTTACCAAACCCGCCACCATCGGATCCCGCATCGCTAAAGTAGCCCCGGGATATGATCACAATTTTGTGGTACGCCCCCAGCCGCACCATCTGCGTCTGGCTGCCCGGGTGAGAGAACCCCAAACCGGCCGGGTGATGGAAGTGCGCACCACACAACCTGGAATTCAGTTTTATACCGGCAATTTTCTTGATGGCACCATCCGTGGTATCGGCGGCCCGTACCTGAAGCATTACGGCTTTTGCCTTGAAACTCAGCATTTCGCTGATTCTGTCCATCACAGCCATTTCCCCTCCATTCTGGTGTATCCGGAACGCGCCTATCATGAAATGGCGGTTTATCGGTTTTTATCCGGTGATGAAGATTGGCACCGGCAATAAATGTCGGCACCTGCGGCAGGCAACTGGATCTGGTCGAGCCGGCGTGCTAACCTTAACCTGACATTGGATTAATCTTGGGTAAGTCCCGCCGCGCGCAAGATACCAAAATGAACAGCAAACTAAGAACCAGGCTTTTATTTTGGCATAGGAATCCCTACAATCCACAGAGTAAGCAGCGCATCTGCACGCGCGATGCCTTTGGAGGCCCAAATTCATGTTTCTTCGCAACGGCGCACTACGAATATTTCGCCTCTTCGGCATTGACGTATTCGTGCATTGGACGTGGTTGATTATTGTTTACATCGATTATCAATCTCCCTGGGGCCAGTTCACCAGCCCGATATGGAACCTCTATGTTATTCTGAGCCTCTTTGCCATCGTGCTGACCCATGAATTCGGCCATCAATTGGCCTGCCGTTCCGTCGGCGGCACCGCCAATACCATTATTCTTTGGCCGTTTGGTGGTATTGCCTTCGGCCAACCACCGTGGAAGGCACCAGCCATGCTTTGGACCGTAGTGGCCGGACCGCTGGTGAATGTGATTTTGTGGCCTATTCTGGGGGTATTCAACCACGCGGCCGCGGTTGGGAGTTTGCCCGTTTCGGCCAATATCGGGCAATTCATCCATCAGATGTACGTTATCAACCTTATTCTGCTGGTGTTTAATATTTTGCCTATTTATCCCCTGGATGGTGGAAAAATCCTGTGGTCGCTTTTATGGTTTGTGCTCGGTGATGGGCTTTCCCTGCAAATCGCATCGGGTGTTGGCATGGCGGCGACGGCAGTCGGAATGCTCTGGTATGTCAGCTTGCTGATCCATGGCCAAGGCGCTTTTGGCGGCATTTACATGTTGCTCATGGGCGTTTTTCTGCTCATGAACGCCTGGCAAGGTTTTCAACTTGGTGCGCGGCTGCGACTGGAACACCGGGGCCAAATTCACCCCTCCGACATCCCGACCGATACCCACGCTCATGCCCATTGTCCATCCTGCAACTTGGAGCCGCCGGTTGGAGAGTTTTTCAAATGCGGCAAATGCCAGCAGAAGTTTGATCTGTTTGCGGATCACGGAGTGTGCCCACATTGTGGCCAGAATTATTCCGCCGCATCCATCACTTGCCCACAGTGTCGCACACCCAACACCATCGCGGCATGGCTCGGGGCCGATTATGTCCGCAGTGTGCAAACCATGGCCGTCGGCCCCCCGGGCGGAAGACCCAGTCACTGAGGCACGATGACTGATTTTCCCACTCTTTTGGAGAACCCCATGCACCGCCAGATGCCGTTCGTCACCGTATTGATTGTCCTGCTGTGCATACCCATCGCCGGCTGCCGATCCAAAAATTCCCGCCAATTTGCCCCGCAGGGTGTCACTTACGTTTACCACCTCAAGGGCATTATCCGATCTTTGCCCGTGCCCATGCAGGGACCATCCAGCATGATGATCAAAATGCAAGCCATACCCAATTGGACCGGTATAACGGGCCAGATAACGCCAATGGCGGCCATGACCATGCCCTGCCAATTGGCCAAAACCGTTTCCCAAGCAGACTTGGCGGTGGGCGATAAAATTGCGTTCACCTACAAAGTCAACTGGGTCCAAGACCGCATGCTCATCACACGCCTTAAAAAGCTGCCTCCCACAACGAGCATTCACTTCAACCTTGCCCCGAACAGGCCCTGATCCGGCAACCCCGGTTTTCAGACCCACTGTGGCCGGTTACAATTCGGGCCATGCGGAAGGGTATTGAACTTAAGAGATTCCTGGCACGTCTAATCTGGACTTTTGGCCCCGTGATG
>JABEVA010000261.1 GCA_013044065.1 Phycisphaerae bacterium | reverse complement strand
GCAGTGCAACGTGCGTATCGTTAAGCACCCACACACCATCGTCGCGCTCCAGCAGTCGCCCCCAATCCACCCCGACAATCGACTGCAGCCGTCCCGACATCCATTGAATGTTGCGGCCATCAGGGGCCGCCAAGCCCGGACAAGCCACGCCGATAGCGCCGCACGGTCCCAGTAGCCCCTGTGTTCCCACGATATGCCCTCGAATCTGCTTCGCCCAGCTCATGTCGACATCATCTACGGTTGGAAAATGTCGCTGCCCATACTGGTCGGTTTCAACGATGCCCCCGTGGCCGAGCGGCCGAGCCTTACTACCATCGCCATTCGTTGGACCGGCTTGGCGCATGCGGTGGTTGCTCCGGCCCGCCGCCGCATGGACCATGGCCACAGTGGCAGCCTACGCCAAGTGCTGACACCGCGCCCGGTTGTTCTCTGGCAGTGACCCTGGCGTGGCTGTGGTCGCAGCGGCGCTGT
Organism: Phycisphaerae bacterium; assembly: GCA_013044065.1. Taxonomy (GTDB): domain Bacteria; phylum Planctomycetota; class Phycisphaerae; order WQYP01; family WQYP01; genus JABEVA01. The sequence goes on along the minus strand of JABEVA010000261.1, from coordinate 6,656 downwards.
GTGAATCATTCACCGATGGATATTAATCATGGCCTGCGGCGATTCAGCCTCGCCCGTGCGGTTGGAAACAAACATAGCCACCATCATGGCCGCAGTTTCCAGCAGACGATGGCGTCGGCCGCGGTGGGGCGAGGGAATGGCGGTGAAATGGCGGACAAAATCTTCAATGGCCTGGCGGGCCAGTTGTTCCGCGGACGGTTGGGCAGCGGTATCGGCATCCACCGGCACACCTTGACTATCGGCAAACTGATACTGGCCATCGTGCATCCGCACAGTGCCGACGCGGCTATGTAGCCAAAGGTTTCGTGTTGCGTGCAACTCGCGATCGCCAATCGACAAGCTGGCCGCACCGCCATTGGCAAAACGCATGGTGACGGCGGCGGCACCCGTGGCATCCAAAAAGTGATCGCCAGCCCCGGTAGTACCGTCAATGGCGGCATAAACGGACTCGGGCATCCCAGCCAGTTCCAGGATGGTCCGCATGAGATCCCAAGTCAGCACGGAAAGTGATCGCACGAGAAAGGCGTCACTGGGCACACGCTGGGCTCGCGCCACGGCATGGTTGGGAGCGTGCCAGTGGGCCTCCAGGAAGGAAATAGCGCGAAAGTATTCTTCCGATTGGATACACTGCTTAAACGCCCAGGAATCGCCAAAGCAGGGCACGACGTGCAACAGATGGGTGGTGGGCTCAAGGATTTTAGCCAGCCTCTGGGCCTCCTCAATATTGGCAACAGGCGGACCCAGGCTCAATATACCGATGCCTTGCCGAAGACTCGCCTCCAGGAAATCCAGGCGGGTATTGGAGGGGCGATCCATTACCAGCATCTGCGGGGAAATTGCCAGCAGCATACGGCGTTCGTCATCGAAGAACGGAACATCCAGTGCCAGGCCAAGTTCTCGGGCATGTTCCACGTCCACATGATGCGCCCCCACAATTTCAATGATGCCGTCACGCTGGGCTTGAGCCAGGGCTTTAAGCCAGCCTTTTTCAACACTTTGCAGCCCCATGACAAGGCATTTCACCGGCACAGCAGACTACTCCTGAGCAGCAACCATGGTTAAGACAGCGGTTTAGCGGTTACACCGGCCCTGCGGCTTAGTGCACCCGCTGGCCGGGTGTGGCCCGGGAATCCACGGAAAGCAAGAACACTTCCGTGCCCCCAGGACCACTGGCCAACACCATTCCTTCGCTGGTGCCAAGCTTCATTTTGCGCGGGGCCAGATTGGCGCAAAATATTACCAATCGACCGGGAAGCTGGTCCGGGGCAATAGCTCTTTTAATGCCGGCCAGAACAACGCGGGTCCCGAGCGCACCGGCATCGAGTTGCAATTTCAAAAGCTTATCGCTGCCGGGCAAATCCTCCGCCGAAATCACGCGGGCCACCCGAAGGTCCACTGCGGCGAATTGTTCTATGGTGCAGGTAGGCGCAAGTGGTTCCACCAGGCCTGACACCACTGGTGACGGATCAGAGGAACTGCTCGTTGCGGTGGACGCCGTCGGAGGGGTCACGGAGGGCGGGGTGACGGGAGTAGGTTCAGTCATCATGTTCTCCTGAATCAGTGATTGCACGGCTTTATCATCCACGCGGGTAGCCAGATGGACAAAGGCGTTGATCTTGTGGGCAGGCATGGAATCATCAATATGCCGCCATTCCAGCGGCGCAATGTTCAAACATTGTTCCACGCTCCGGGCAAATTGAGGAACAATGGCCTTGAGATAAATGGTCAAAATTCGTCCGGCTTCCAAAGCGGCGGTCAAGACTCCACGGGCGGCCTGGGCATCGGTCTTCACCAAGACCCAAGGGGCGTTATCTTCCACGAATTTATTGGCCTTGTCAGCCAGAGAGCATATTTGGCGGGTGGCCGCCGCGAAGTTGCGCTCTTCAAAGGCTTGGGCAATTTCCGGTTTGGCCTGACGGAGCTGCTCCAACAGCGGCAGGGCGTCGACCACGGGCACGCCCGTTTGTCCGTCGAGCAGGCGGTTGAGCATGGGAGCGGCCCGGCTGATGAGATTGGCCAGTTTGCCCACCAACTCACTGTTGACACGGGCGGTAAAGTCTTCAAAGCTCAAATCCAGATCGGATGGTGCCGTGGTCAGTCGCGTGGCGAAATAGTACCGCAGCCATTGCGGATCGAGATAACGGGCGTACTGAAGAGCGCTGATGAAGGTGCCCCGGCTTTTGGACATTTTCTCTGCGTTCACCGTCAGGTGCCCATGAACAGCCAATCTGGTGGGGGGGCGCAACCCCGCCCCTAAGAGCATTGCCGGCCAGAACAGGGCATGAAAATAAACGATATCCTTGCCGATAAAGTGGTGAATTTCCAGATTCTCATTCTGCCAGAATTCGATGGCGTCCTCTGCGGGAGCCGCAAGATAATGGGCCAGCGAAGCCAGATAACCGATCGGCGCGTCAAGCCAATTGTAAAAATATTTGTCCGCTTCATCAGGAATGGCAAAGCCGAAAAATGGGGCATCACGTGAGATATCCCAGTCCTTTAATTCGGTGGTAAACCATTCCCGCAGTTTATTGGCGACCGATTCATCCACAAACCGAGTTTGCAATAAATTCTGGAGTTGCGGACGAAAATGTTCCAGCCGTAAAAAAAAGTGTCGGCTGGTCTTTCGTACCGGTATGGCCCCGCTGACGGCGCTGCGCGGATTGATCAGATCAATGGGTTGGTAGTGTTTGCCGCAAATCTCACACGAATCTCCGTATTGGTCCAGTGCCTTGCAATTGGGGCAAGTGCCGCGAATGAAACGATCCGGTAGAAAAATTTGTTCCATTGGATCGAAAAACTGTTCCACATCGCGGATGACGATGTGGCCCTGTTTTCGGAGAATTTCGTAGATATGCACGCAAAGAGCCTGGTTTTCCGGTGAATGGGTGCTGTAGTAGCTGTCAAAAGAGATGTCAAAACGGGCAAAATCCCGCTGATGTTCCACATTCATCCGGCCAATGAAATCTTCCGGCGATAGCCCCTCTTTGCGTGCTCTTAGCATAATGGGGGTGCCGTGGGCGTCGTCGCCGCAGACATAAACGACCTCATGGCCGCAAAGCCGCTGATAGCGCACCCAGATATCGGTCTGAATGTATTCCACCAGGTGGCCGATATGAATGGCCCCATTGGCGTAAGGCAAGGCGGAGGTGACCAGGATTTTTCTTTTAGGATGGGGCATGGATACTCCGGAGGACCAAACCAGCTTTTGGGGAACCCATTGCCCGGCGGCTGGTATCGCCCGCCGAGCCTGGCACCATGGCCATCCGGCGGGGACATTGTAACGCCATCTCGCCAGCCGACAAAGTTACTTTTTTCCGGTAGTCGCCGGATAGAGAAATCCTTCCAAGTAGTCAGGATGGTCACGGCAATCAGGACCAGTCCGTTCGGCCGTGACCTGATCCGAGGGGTGGGATTCGAACCCACGACCCGGAGATTATGAGTCCCCTGCTCTAACCGCTGAGCTACCCTCGGAGGGTTTATCTAAGGCCGTGGCGCGGGTGTCGTCGCAGCGCGCCAACGGAGGCAAGCGACACCTGCGCATGCGGTGTTTGTAGCCGGAGCGGGCGTTGGATGCAACTGTGTGAGAAACCGGCCTCGGTGGCTGGCTTGTGATTATCCCGCACTTGGATTACAAAATAGGGTGCATAGGCGGTCGGTTCGGGGTTGCGAAGCGCTATTCCTCGGTCAAGTTCGAGGTTTGATGGCCCAGCAACCGCGGACGATGCCCTGAAGATTTGGCTTCGGGGCGGTTAGCAGTGCAGGCTGCCACGGAGAGTTTGGATGTCAGAAACACCGTCAGTTTCGGGCCTTTCCTGTAATGTGTTGGTGCTGAACCGGCTGTACATGCCCATTCGCGTGACCAGCGCCCGGCGGGCGTTTGCCATGTTAATCAAGGATATGGCGGAAGTTATTTCGGTGGAAAATAACTGCTATCTTTCATACAACATTGAAGGCTGGCTGGAAATTTCCGTGCTCAAGGCCCAGTACGAACGCGATTCGCATGATTTTGTACGCACAGTGCGGTATGAAATTGCGGTACCGCGCATTATTCGTTTGCTCGGCTATGACCGACTGCCGAAACAGGATGTTAAACTCACCCGGCGCAACATTTATGCGCGGGATAATTCGCTTTGTCAGTATTGCGGCAAGAAATTTACCACCAATGAGCTATCGCTGGACCATGTGATTCCGAGATCCCTGGGCGGCAAAACCACCTGGGAAAATCTGGTGTGTGCCTGCGTGTATTGCAACGCGAAAAAAGGTGGGCGCACGCCGGCGCAGGCCTCCATGCACCTGAGTCGCGCCCCCCACAAACCCAAGCGCAACCCGGTCATCAACATTCGGCTGGGGTCCGACAAATATTCCTCTTGGAAGCATTTTTTGGACCACGCCTATTGGAATGTGGAACTTAAATAAACCCAATCCGGGCTTAACGTCGGCCATGCCAGGCACTGGGTATTATCAAGCACATGGCAAAGCGGCGGCGACTGGCAAAATATCGCGCGCCACGAAACGCCAAGACCAGTGAATCTTCCGGTCGGGTGAGTGAAAAGGATGGACTTGAAGCTTCTCGCCAAGCCAGATAGTAATGGGCAAAATCCCGGAAGAAGCGATATCAGCCGCAACCTTTACGGCGGTGATTGCCGGAATATTCTGCGGGCCTCAAAACCCGGCAGCGTTGATTTTATTTATATTGATCCACCTTACTATACCAATCGCGAGTTCCTCAGTCAGGCCCGGAAGGAATCAATGCGGCGGATGGCGCTGCACTTTGACGATCGCTGGAATGGTGGGCACGGTGCATATTTGCGGTTTCTGGGACTGCGTGTGCAATTGATGCATGAGGTGCTTCGCCCGGAGGGGGTGCTGCTGGTACATCTGGATTGGCATATCGTGCATTATGTGAAGGTGATGTTGGATCAGATTTTTGGCGCGCACGGCCTGATCAACGAACTGATCTGGTATTACCAGACTGGTGGTGCTTCACAGCGGCATTTTTCGAGGAAGCACGATACAATTTTGGTATATGGACGGGGAGATCGGCATTATTTTAATGCCGCTGTTGTGGCCATACCGCGCAGTCCAAAAGCCCTCCACAGGGCCCGATGGCCAAAAGGGTCGCGAATATCGGTGCGTCATACGCATAAGAATCCCGATGACGTCATTGCCATTCCAGCACTGAACCCGATGGCTGCGGAACGTACTGGATTTCCGACGCAAAAGCCGCTGGCGTTGCTGGAGCTTTTAATATCCGCCTTCTGCCCGCCGCAGGGTGTGGTCGCGGATTATTTCTGCGGCTCGGGTACCACGCTGGTGGCAGCCCGACGGCTGGGACGAGCCTATACGGGTTGTGATATTTCCGCGGCGGCGATGCAAATGACGCGCAGTCGGTTGCGGGAAAACTAGACCAGCCGAGTGCTGCGCCTGCCCGTAATGGCAGGGGTCAAGGCTGCTGCACGGAAGCCGTCCGTTTGACGGGATGCCTCGGGAGGGATGGCTTGGGGTGGGGAGATTTAAGCCGGGACCTGCTCGGCGGGCACAACATGGAGCTGCGGTAGTTGTCGCGGCTGTCTAGTAGATCAGCGACCGTGGCTTTTTTGAGCGCTATTTCAACGCCGGCAATGGCATCATCGAGTCGGCGGTGGAGCGGGCAGATATCTTTCCCATGCCAGGCTAAAGCCAAAGGACAGGATTCAATGCGGCGAATTGGATCAATTACCTGGATGACATCGTAAAGGCTAAGATCATGTGGACTGCAGTTCAGCACGGACCCACCATGCAAACCACGGCGAGATCTGACCAGATTGGCGCGACTTAACATCTGGACAATTTTTGCCAGATAACCTGCCGGGACGAGCGTAGCCTCAGCGATTTCAGTGTTGGTGGCGGGCTTACTGCCGCGTGCGGCGAGGAAGACGATCACGCGGAGCGCATATTCGCTGGTTTGGCCAAAAAGCATGAGAACTCCTTAAGTACTAAAATTGCACCTTGCTATCCGCATATCCAGTAACTAAGATTGTATGGTGGAAGGCGGCTGGACGCCACCTGCATAGGTCGACGCGCAGATGGGCTGGTAGTTGATTTTCCACAGGCCGCCGAGTTTGAACGAGGTTGCTTTGTGAATACCCTCTGGCTTTCTCGCGTACAATTCGGTTTGACTATTTCTTTTCATTATTTATTTCCACCATTAAGTATCGGCCTGGGAGTGATGATGGTGGTGATGGAGGCCATGTATCTTAAAACCCGTAAAAAGGTTTACGAAAGCATGACCCGATTCTGGACCCGGATTTTCGCTCTGACATTCGGTCTGGGGGTGGCGACGGGTATTGTGATGGAATTTGAATTCGGCACCAACTGGGCCAATTATTCGCGATTTGTCGGTGACGTTTTTGGAGCACCCCTGGCTTCGGAAGGAATTTTTGCATTTTTTCTGGAATCCGGCTTTTTGGCGGTTCTGCTGTTTGGTTGGGATAGGGTCGGCCCAAAAACGCACTTTTTCTCCACGCTGATGGTCTCTTTGGGGTCCATTTTCAGCGCTTTGTGGATTACTGTTGCCAATTCCTGGATGCAAACACCCGCCGGATTTCATATTGTGCTGCACAATGGTGTGCCACGCGCGCAAATCACCAACTTCTGGCAGGTGGTGCTTAATCCAT
>JABEVA010000260.1 GCA_013044065.1 Phycisphaerae bacterium | reverse complement strand
CGAATTTTCAGCGTCAGCGGCTTGAACGTCGCCTTCATCGGGGCCAGTTTCACCATCCAGTCACCCTGGGCGTTGGCCACGTTTTTCACCCGTTGTCCGGCGATCGACACCGTGACCGGCTCCCCCGGCGCGGCGGTCCCCCATACCGGGTCCACGGCGTTGCGCTGCAGCACCATCTGATTGCCGAAAAGCGGCGACACCGCCACAGATGCATGCATCGGACCTTGGGCCTGCACCAGAGAGCTCGCGGCCGTCACCAGCAGGGCCGTACCCAGCTCCGCCACGCCACGATGGACTTTCCACTTCATGAACACTCCTTTGATATCACCATACCCGGCCCGCTGCGACGGCTACCGCAGCAACCGCCATTGGACACTGCAGCTTGGTGAGGTTTCCCAATAAGGATGCAGGGTGAGTCCATTGAGTTTGGTGGAACTGGCATTTGCGCCGAAAACCATGCGCGGTCCGTTGTTATTATGAACCACGAAGGTAAAGCGGAAACGGTGCCCGGTCTGTGGATGCCACCGGCTCAGTGCGGACCACGGAATGGCCGCTTCGTAAATGGTTACCGCTCCTTCCTGCTTCACCAGATGCAGCCCGCCCGCCACTACGCCGGGATGAATGGCGGCCTGCGGTTGACGCGGATAATAATGCTCCCGCGGCATGCCCGGCGACAGCAGACACCACAACTCCGAACCACCCCCCTGGCAGCCATACAGCGCATATTCGTAGTCCGTATCGGGCATGGCGTGAAAGCCCGCCGGCAGGCGGTTGGTATCCAGAATCATGTTTCGGGCATTATAGCCCTTCACCACATGCAGCGCGAACTGAAAGGTATCCCCATGCCAGGGCGCATCCGGTCCAGGATTCTTTTTATACACGTACGTGGCGTCGGCGAAGGTGGCTTTCGGATGGGTGGGATGCACCTTGAGATACACCCCGGCGGCTCCGGTGGTCACTTCGTCCCGCGCCGCGGGATGGGCCTGCAAAAATGCCTGATACGCCGGCCACAACGGGTCCTTTTTCAAAGCCGGAGGATCCGCCAGCGGGTCATACCACGGGGCGGTGAAAATGAATTTCGCGTACGGGGCCAGGCTTGCACATAGCGCATCATCCGCAGCGCTGCGGAAATACTGGTTGTCATTGCGGGTCGCCAAACGAATATGCGGCGGGCACGGCTGCGGATGTTGCACCCGCGCCAATACGTAAAAATATGACTTGTCCCACGCCAGCTTGACCTGCGCAAAACATTTACCGGGATGGGCGGCCGCCTGTTTGACAAACGGCAGCCACGCCTTCTCTATCGCGGGCGTACCCTGCACATGACCGGCCACCAGCACTCCGGGAATATGTTTCCAGGCCGCCAGGTTGCCGTTGATGGGAATGGTCGCATGCGGAACCACCAGCACATGCAGATTTTCCTTCCACGCGGCCGTGCCGCAGGAAGAACTGAAATGATATGCAAACGGATAAACATTGGCACGATCCGGCGTGGCATGGGTGACCGCGTCAGTCAATTGCATCGTTTGTCCCGAAGCCAGCGTTACCTTCATGGTGGTGCTGGCCAGTTGTATGTCCGCCGGCGGAGTGATGGTCAGCGTACCGGTGATTTTCTGCGGCAGCAGGTTATGCAGCGTGGTATGCAACTGCACCTTGGAACCATGGAGCCACTGCGTGAAATCATGGGCGATAATTTCCACCGGACGCACATGCTGATACTGTGCCGCCGCCAGCCGCGCCCGAATTACCTTCACTCCGCCCTTGGGGCAGGTCAGGTAATAGGCCAGGGTGTTCACCGGCAGGGTGATGGTTTTGCGGTGCACAAATACCCGGTTGCCGTCAATGTTGTACACATGAATGGCTCCGTCAGCATTGGAAAAGCTCATGGTGCCGCCGTGGGTTAAGTTAAATTGCCACCACAGCACGCTGCGCAGCGAATTGCCAAACGGGGTGAACAGCCGCCCCAGCAGCACCACCACAGCCTGGGAACCACGGCCAAACTGAAACGCAAACGGCAGATGATGCATAAACACCAGCCGCTGGAAAGGCTTGCCCGTGATAAAATAATTAAACGTGTTGCACGCCAGGGCCACCGGGGTGGGCATGGTATAGGTCATGGGTGAACCGGGAGTAGCAAAATAAATAAACAGCGGAAAACACGGGTTCACATGCAACTGGCCGTCGGCCATGAACTGCGTCATGACCTGGGGAACCATCATTTCATTGCAGGCCACCCACGTTTCCGTATCCATGCTCTGTTTATGCCAATAGGCCGCCACCATGGGACCGTAGCAGGTTTGCGGTTGCACATAATGATCGGTAAAAATATCCACCATCTTGATCTGCCGGGCCGGATGCCTGCCGGACAAAAACTTATCCTCGGTGTTCATGATCGAGCAGGCGGCAGCCGTTTTCATCGGCGGTTTCTGGGCGTGGGCCACCTGGGCGATTACCTTCATAATCGCGCGGTAGTGGGGGGTGTCACTTTCCCATCCGCTGATGGATATGCCTTCCCAAGGTTCATTCCAGTTTTCCAGCACCCATAGTGATCCATGGCCATGATCCCAATACCGGTTGCACGCCGCGGTCAGCCATTTCTTAAACAGCGGCAGATATTTAGGCTCACAGGACCAGTCCGCCTTGGTCGGAATGCACGCCGGCGTGGGTTGACCAAACGGCATCGTCCAAAAGGGGGCGGCATCCACTGTCCACATGGTGCGAATTTGCGCCTTGGTCATGGCGTGCATCATGTTGTCCAGGCCGCTCCAGTCATACACCCCTCGCTTGGACTCCACATTGGTCCAATGCGCCTCATAGCGGACAATCTTCACACCCAGCCGGGCATAGGTTTCGGCCCCACGCAGCAGCAGAGCCGGATTGTTGCGGCTGCCATCGGTCATCAGGGCCGCTTCGCCTAAAATCGGTGCTGCGGTATTAAACCCCTTGGCAATTCTGTGGGCCCGCAGCAACGTGCAGAGAAACTGCGGATGCTTGCCCTCCGGAGCCACCGTCACCACATAACAGCCATATCGCTGCGGCACCGGCAGGTCGCGCACCTGCAGCATCTCCCCGCCCTTACCCGCGGGCGGCAAATAGCTGGCCGCCACCTTCGCATGGCCACGCCAGATCAGGGCATGGACCTTGCCTTGGGAGCCGCCGCCACGCAACGACACCGTGCTATGGGTTTTCCAGCCCAGAAATTCTATTTCCGGCACACCTTTGGGCACCATCATGGCCACCCCCGGCAGCAGGTATTGATCCTGGTACATCGCGATGCGTCCGACCGAAAACTTCAGGAATCCGGCCCGCGCCGCCCCCGGAGCCACGCGTATCTGCAGATTCACGGCCTCGCCCGGAAAAAATACATTGCCCGGTTCATTGGAAGTTACAAATTCATATTGGGTATCCGGTGGAGCACAGCCAATTATTTTCATGTTGCGGGCATCCAGCATAGCTGGTCCCACGGCCCGGGCCGGGGCCGTAAGCGGCACCGCCATGCACATGAGTCCCCAGGCCATGCACAGGATCGAACGGAAAATAGTTTTCACCGGATGTACTCCTTATAAATTTCATGGGATAAAAAAAGAAACCGCCGCATCTATGGATGCACCACCTTTACTGTAACGCCTGGCCAGTCATCCGTGCGGAATGGTGATGCCGGTAAACCGTAACTATTAATCAGATTACAGCGCGGGTTGTAATCCCAGGCATAACGCACCGCCACCGGATGCGCCACCCGCACGCTGTGTACCACCACCGTATTTCCGCGGATGACGGCCTGGGCCCATACAAACTTCCGATTGCCGCCGGCTATCGAAAATCCGGTCAAACCCCCTCCGCCGCGAATCGCCAGACCGTGGCCCTCATGGCGAAAATGCAGCACAATATGGTCTCCCTGAATCTGCATCCCCTTATAAATCGGCCCGCACCAGGGCCGCTTGATCCCATAAACATTCGCCTCCGCCGCCCACGCCAGCCGCTGACCCACCGGCCCTTTTTGCCAGAAATGGATGTTGGCATTCTTGGCCGGCGCCACATCAATGGTCACCACCGGATAGGTATGCGATACCGATTCACACGCCATCATCTGCGCTTCGCGCAGTTCCGCCCAGTCGCATGACCCCGGCTTCGGCATCGCATTGTTCACGTTGGGCAACTGCACCACCAGAAACGGAAACTTGCCTTCACCCCAGTTGCGCCGCCAGCCCCGAATCATTGCCGGCAGCAACTTGCGGTACTGATAGGCCCGAAACGCATCCGATTCCCCTTGATACCAGATCGCCCCCTTAATCCGAAACGGTATCAGCGGTCCGATCATTCCATCGTAAAGTTCCGCAGGCCACCCAGCCCAGTGCCCCGGCGGCCAGAAATGAAAGGCTTTGCTCGGACGTTTCACCCCCGCGGGCCGTGGATGCATTCCCCATTGCCGACGTGCCAACTGCCAACTCGCATACGCATCATTCAATCGCTTGATGGTGTTATGCCAATGCTGCATAATCGGCAAAAAGGCCGGATCCTTAAACGAATCCATGCTCATCCAGCCGTCTATAATTGTCCCTCCCGCATACGACCCAATCACGCCCACAGGTTCATGCAGCTTGCGCTGT
>JABEVA010000259.1 GCA_013044065.1 Phycisphaerae bacterium | reverse complement strand
GATATGGAACGTCCGCTGGAATGTCCGCCAAATTCGTCCGGAACAGGCCGGGCAGGCTCATCAGCGGAGAGCAAACATCGAACTCGCCCGGATCGTCTCCCCGCCGCACCAACCGCTCGACTTCGAACGTGCCCTGCACCAGCCGCAGCAGTTCGGGCGGCATTTCCAGCACCACCCGGCCACCCCTGGCGATGACCATGGGCACGTAGCGAAGGAACTGGATGGCATCTCCGAACCCCTGCTCCCAATAGATTAAAATGCGTCGGCCACACAGGTCGTCTCCTTCCCAGCGCGGCTGATTGAAACTTCTCGACTCGGACTGCTTAAGCGTCAATCGCCATTCATATTCCAGCCAGCCCTCCTGCCACTGGCCCCGGCGCAGCAAGGCCATGCCCAGGTTGGCGTGGTGTTGCGGCACATCGCCGGAGAGTTCAATGGCGCGGCGGAAACATACCTCGGCGGCATTGAATCGGCCCAGCTCGGAATGGATCGTGCCGAGATTGTTGTGGGCCGGGGCATAATCGGAACCCATGGCGATGACCTCTTGTAGCAGCGCCATGGCCCCGGCCAGGTCGCCCGAGTCGCGCAGGGCCACGGCCAGATTGCTCTTGACTTGGGCGGATGCCGGATCGAGCACCAGCGCCTGGCGGTACTCTGCGAGAGCCGCGGCCAATTGGTCCTGCGCCGAGAGCACCGCACCCAGTTGGCTATGCACCATCGGATCGTCGGGTTTAAGCCGCTCGGCTTGGCGCAAGACGGCCAGGGCGTCGTCGAAGGCGTCGATATCGTAAAGCGCTGCGCCGAGTTCCAGCAGCGTGCCAGGGTGGTCGGGCGCCAGTCACAATGCCCGGCGCAGGATCGGAATGGCGCGATGGGCCGCCCGGGCCTGGCGCAAGGTCGCTCCCAAGGCTTGATAAGCCGGGGCAAAGTCGCTCTTGAGCGCGATGGCGGCGCACAGGGTTTCGATCGCCTCGGTGAGCCGCCCCAATTGCCTAAGCGCCAGGCCGAGGTTGGCCTGTGCGCCGGCATCACCGGGCTTCAGTTCAATGGCTTGGCGCAAGGCCGCGACGGCTGGATCATACTGCCCGTTTTCGGCCAGGGCCGCGCCCAGACCGGCGCACGCTTCAGCGCAGTCCGGCTTTAGATCAATGGCGCGGCGAAAGACCGCGATGGCCTCTTCAAAGTTCCTGGCTTTGGCCAGCAGCACCGCCAAACCCAGCAGGGCCGGCAAACCATCGCCACAAGCAACCGCCCGCCGATAGGCGCTGATCGCCGCGCCGGTATCGCCGCCCGCAGCCAGTGCGACGCCCAGGTTTCGCCAGGCTTCGCCGTGGCCGGGCCGAAGTTCCAGCGAACGGCGGATCATGGTCGCAGCCTCGGCCGGCCGTCCGGTCTGGCCGAGAACGATGCCCAGCAAATGCAGTCGATCGGCATCGTCGGGGGTCGAATTCACAGCGCGTGCACCTCGGCACCTGGGTGGGGGCGATCCGTAACGTCGATCAGCATCGTCGGGGGGCGGATGCACAGCGCGGCGGTATACGCACTCGGCCTCCTGCAGCCGCCCGGCACGATGCTGGGCACAAGGTTTCCGCAAGAACGCTTGCACGACTCATTCTCCTTCAATGCCGAAGGCGGCACGAAACAAAACTCAACTAATCGCAGAGCGCATAGTTTAACCTGCCATCGTTTCCGCTGCAGAGTTGGGCTGAATTCCGAACAAGCGACGACACCCACTCCCCTGCTATTTATTCATAGGTGCCTGGGGTGAAATAGTAAATACGTAAATTTACGTACGCAGCGGGCCATCGCACTGGTACAGGTCTGCCAACCTGCACGTTGTGGTGCGGGTCTCCTGATTTGCCGCAGGTGTCACGGCAGACTGGAAAGTCTGCACCACAAATTCACGTGCTGGTTCGCCGCAGCAGTAGCAAGCCCAGACCGCTGAGCATCAATAGCGAAAGGGCCGCAGGCTCCGGTACAACCTGCTGGTACGCGGCTCCCGCTATCAATGCATGGCCCGCCGTGGTGGGATGTACGCCATCCCAGAACAGGTAGGTGTCGGGATTGACGCCGGTAAGCCCTTGAGCCGGGTCCGTGACATCGGTCAGGCCGTAGGCGGACGGATCGTTGATGATCTGGTTGACGAGGGTGTCGATGTTCACCCCGATCACGTGACCCATGGTCTGGGAGCCATTCAGCGCAGCCACGTCCGTGCTCCAAGCGTTGTTGAATGTCGTGGTGGCGTCGGCCAGATTGCTGTTGCCGGCACCGTCCGGCGTTTTATCCAGCGGGGGCAAATTAAGCCAGAGGAAGTCACGGGCACCGGCGGCGTAAAGCGAGGCGATTTCGCCGTCGATGTTGGCCGCCGCTGTACTGGCGGCGGCATCGATGCTCGCCGTGGTTGCGCCTGAGGCGGCGGCCGCATTGAATATATCATTGGCCCCGCCCCATAGCGCATATAGATCGTTGGCTGGGGCTCTGTTGCCGACATTCGTTAGATAGGTATTCACCTGGTCCTGCATGCCCGGCACGGATAAACCGGAATAGCTCACCGGACCTCCCGTGGCCGCGCCGCCGTAGGCGTAGTCAGATCCACCATTGAGGGAATAGGTCAAGGCGGGCAGGCCCAGCTTGTTGTCCAATTGCTGCGCCCACACGTCCTCCGGGCCGCCGGTGGGCACGGCGGGCGTGGTAAGCGGGCCGTCGGTAAACTCGCCGACGGCGTAATTGGTCGAAGTCCCCGGCCCCACCCCCCCATCAGCGCTGTTGAGGTTGCCTACATCCGAAAGGGAATCACCGAAGACCACCATCTGCTGGTAGGGCAATGTGGTGATGGCCAGAGCGCGCTGTCCGGCGGCCAAGGATGCCGCCAATGCCAGCAAAGTACCCGCGGTAAAAGACGATGAAATTCGCATAGTCAGATTCCTTCTTCAGGGCCTCACGTTCGGGAGCATTCTGCTCATCTATACATTTATAGGCGAGCTAATTTACAATTTCCACTTTTTTTCGATTTTTTTTAGACAATGCACCACAATGCGTCCAATTTTGCGCAGGCCGCGCAAATTTCAGGGCGGTGCTGCGGGCTCTACCACCGCGGATTACGCTGATTGCGCGATTAGAAATCTCTATTATCCGCGTTATCCGCGCAATCCGCGGTCTTTTGGTTGTCGGCTCCGCCGCGCTGCGCTATCCCGGGTCAAGCCCGCGTCGGTCCTTTCCGCCGGGCGCTTCGGTGGTGAGACCATATTGTAAATACGTAATTTTACGTAAGCAGCCCTTGTGGTGCGGGTCTCCCGACCTGCCGCAGATTTAACGGCGGACTGGAAAGTCCGCCACTCGATGTTACCGGCACAATTCCAGCGCCCGGATCACCGCTTCCAGACGCGTCTGCACGCCGAGTTTATGGTAGATGTGCTCTATATGCTTTTCGACGGTACGCGGATTGGCCCGGAGAATCGCGGCAATCTCCGGGCCGGTCCGGCCCATGGTCATCCAGGCCAAAATTTGGGCTTGCCGCCGGGTCAAACCCAGCCTTTGACATGCTACGGCGCGCTGCTCAATTGAGTGCTCGTGCAGCACCAGATAATGGCGATCCTCGGTTCGAACAATCAGACGCAGGATCAGCCAACGTCCGGGTTGTTCGCGCAGCAGCGGCAGGCACCAGCGGCCGAGAGCATCGGCGGCCAACGCCGCGAATTGGTGGCGGAGCCAGTCTCTCACCTCGTCGGGCAGCCAATCGGGTCCGCCGGCACCGGGCCGACCGTAATACTGTTCCAGCAATCGGCGCGTCGCCTGGTTCGCCTCGTGAATTTTACCGCCGGCCGAAATAATGGCCGTTGTCGGCGCGACCGCGCGCAAAAGATCTTCGTCTTCCTGGAATCTCCGCCGAACCTGTTCCATGGCGGCGGCGTTGCGGTACGCCTGCTGAAGGTGCGGGCGCAAAAGCTCAAGCATCGCCCGGTCGGCCACTGAAAAATCGGCGAGCTTCCGATTCAAGGCGATACCGATAATGACATCCGGCCGGGTGGCGATGCCGACCGCCATTTGATATTCCACCTCCAGCGGTTTGAAAAACTCGCTGTAAAGACCGGTTCGATGAAACTCGTCGGGGGTAAGGAAATCGGACATACGAACCGGCGGATGCTCTGGATGCTCGTGGCTCCAGCCAACCAGCGGGTGTTCATGGATGTGACGTTCAAAAGTATGGAGCTGTTCCGGGCTGTAAGGCGCACCGGAGGCGACAAACCGCAACAGACGCCGGGAGCGAAGCGATATTTCGTTGTATGCGGTCTTTTCGTTGTCGATCAATTGCGCCACAGCCTCCGCGGCGCGCTGAGGAAACTTTTCCAGATCTTCCGCCGCATACAGGGTCAGGATCGACCGATGAAGCCGCCGAAGTTCTGTGGTGGAAAGACTGGTCATGCCCGTCACTCCTGGTTCGCCGGATAAGCATCCTCCCGCCAAGTTCAGTTCAATCGAGCCAGGACCGCCAGGCGAGGCTCAAAATTGACTATTATAGTTTCTAAGATAAACCGGCGCATGGTCAATGTCAAAGCCTTTTTCTACAAGAATTCACGATTACGTTCAAGTGCCGAATCCTTGGTTGTCGCACACATCAAAAATCACCTTGAACCATTGGCGATAATTCCGCCGGTTTGCGAAAAAACATCCAACGGATGTCGCAACAATAAAAATCAGATTTATCGATTATGAAATACGTAAGTGTTCACGTAGAATGAACCGCCGGCGAACTGCTTGGGCTACGATCTTTAACCGCCAAGGGCGAGAGAGCGCCAAGGTGATTATTTCGATAAAACTATCCTCTTGATCCCGTCTTTGAGAACCGGCACATTAAAATTGATCAACAACCCGAGAGGCATAAGCAGGGTTTTGAGATACGAAATTACTTGCGCCATATGCGTCTTGGCGGTTATTATTGTACTCGTGAATGGTTACGGAAATGTCGAAGCCGCCGGATCCGGCGCGGGCCGGCGAATCAGATAAATCCAGTAAGCCAGGCCGACGATGAGCATGGGAACGCTGTAAAGCACGCCCAAACTAATCCAATGTCCAAAGATGTACTTGGGCTGATCGCCCTGGCGGAACTGTTCTCCGATGATGCGCATGATGGGATAAAACACCGCAAAGGCCCCGCTGGCCATGCCGGCTTTGCGCCAATTGCGGCCGATGAACCAGCAGATGAGAAAAAGCACCAGACCTTCAAAAAATGCCTCAATAAGCTCGGATGGAATCCGCGGTTCGAGAATGTGCCGCAATTGTGTGATGACCATGGCATTGCCTTGACGGGCCAAACGGATAATTTGAAGGCGGGCGGAAAAGGGCAGCGCTCCGTGGAAATTTGGATGCAGGCTTTGCCACAGGTGGCGGACGTTGACGTTGAGTTGTATTTGCCGCAGAAAATCGGGCACCTGACGCAGTTGTTGCTGCAAAAATGGATACTTACCGGTTTTAGCCAGTCGTACAAGTTCCGCTTGCGGATGTATGGCCAGCGCTTGCATTAGGTTGGGATGATGGGCCTGCAGGTGCCGGGTTAGAAAAGTGACCATACCGGCGACCGGATTCTGATCCATCCATTGCGCCAGATGGGGGTGAGTGGTCGTCAGTTTGCCGGCCAGATGACGGATGCGTGCATCCAGCGGTTGTGACTGATAGATCAATTCTGTCGGAAACTGCACCGCCAGGCGGGAATGCCACACATGGCCGTAGAGTTCACCGTTAATGAAATTGGCCAAGCGCCCAAAGCCGATACCGATAGGGGCAACCATGGCCCCGGCGTCGATGAGGTTGAGGAAACTGCATTTGTGGCGGCGGGCGAAAATAAAGGCGGCCACAAAAACGCCGATGATGCCGCCATGCGCGGACATTCCCCCATCCTGCACCATCAGCAGGCTCCAATACGGAAAATTGTGAGTAAAGGTGGTGAACATCCCGGGACGATACAGCGCCGCCTCTCCCAGTCGGCCCCCGATGACCACTCCAAAAATAGCGACAAACAACACAAAATCCGGCAATTTGGCCGCGGGTAAATGTAGTTGTTGATCCTTGATAAGTTTTTTGAGGATAAAGTAGGCCAGGATGAAACCGGTCAGGTATGCGGTACCGTACCATCGAATGCCAAAGCCGGAATGGCCCCACTGCCAGATAAATGGGCTTAGTGTCTGGATGTAGTAGGCAAGAATCAAAATCGGCAAAACTCCATCATGGTGGCCACTTTCAATCGAGCTTCATCGTTACTTGTATGCGGCATCAAACTTGGTGCACTGAAAGCTTTCCACGGCAAGGCAGGATAGTCGGTTTAAGCGCGCGGAACAAGGGCTGTTACTCTCTCGCCAAGCACCCGCGTCAGGCCACGATCTAATCTCCGCTGTCAGCAGGAGCAAAATTCCGGTATTGGCCATCATTTTCCTCGGCAATCATTTGGATGGTTGCCGAAGCTTTGTCGCCGGGTGGCATCAGGGTGTACGTAAAAATATGGGCTTTCAGTCGTTTGTTCAGGTGATGCACGTAGTTGGCCAGTTGAGGACTACAGCCGGAGCCGGTGACAAAGAAAATGGTCTGCGGATGCAGGCGAAGAGCGGCTTTGAACGGGCGGGTAAAGTGGGTCAGTTCGCGGCCCGGTGATGCCAATGGCATCACGCCGTGGAGCAGCCGCAGGCATCGCTTCTTATTTCGGACCGTGGCCATAACCAGTCGCTGCGGGCCTAAAAAGCTCTCATGGCGGCAGAAAACGATGACCGCAAATTGCTGGGCCGGGTTGAGTCGATTGATCGAAACGACGAGCTGGCGGCGCAGCAAGCCAAAACAGTGCTGCAGGCACCCTTCATGATCTACAATATAGACAATTTTGCCCGCATGATCCGATGTCCCCCAGAATCGCACTACCGGGCCGCGAATATCGCGGGTGTCCGTTTTTAACCGGGCTTTGGCGATCTGCAGAGCCTGGGTCTGCCGGACCAGGTCCTTTTTATCACCCAGCCTTCGGTCCGCTCGTATCTGACTTTTAAGGTTGGTGATGGCTTGTTGGTCGGCCTGAATAATAATAGCGTAGCCGCTTACCGATGATGGGTTCAAGTGTTTCAAGGCGGCAGGAGCATCCGTCCAAGGCGTTTCGATGGAGGATGCCGGGTCGGGCAGTATCATTCTTGGTGGAGCGCAAAAAATGCGGCCGACCCGGGTACGCAAGAGGTTGCGGATATTTCGGCGAACCCTCGCCAGATCGCGGATCGCCACAGCACGTTCCGCCAGGAGCTTATTTTGCTGTATCTGGGCGGCAAAGAGTTGTTGGCGCTCCGCGTTAACAGGGTTATTCCACGCATCAGAATTGGTTAGATGGACAAGGATGGCAATATGTTTCTGGTTGGCGCGGCCTTCGGTGTTGATTTGGCGCAGTTTTTTCAGGTCCGTCCGATATCGTGCCAACAAAGTATTTTCGAATTGGAGAAACCGGCGGGTTACCTTGTGCACGGAGTGTTGTTTCGTGATGGCAACCCAGGTGGCTCCATAGCGGATCAGCCCCTTGGCGGCCATCCGCTTTTGCAACTCGGTATCGGCGATGATGAATGCCGCCCGCAGGGTGCGAAAGCGCAGCGACTGGCTTGCCACCATGGTGTTGATTTGCGAGCAAACATTATCGTACACCTGATGCCCGCCGGGATGAGCGTACAGCGCCTTTAGGTAGTAGGTGCACGCATGCAAGGGATGATTTTGGGTTTCCGCCAGGACCGCCATGTTATTTAAATCCGCAGGGTTACGGGGTGTTCGGGCAAGAGCCTTGAACAAGTATTTTTTAGAGGCGGCCAGACGCTGCTGTTGGAACGCCAGCACGGCTCGCAATCCCCAGCTTTCACCCCAGTATGGATCCAGCCGACAGGCTATGCGAATTTTGGCCGCCGCGGCACTCTCATGATGGGCGTGGAGCAATGCTATCGCCTGCGAATCAATATCTTGGGCCTGGGCTTTGGGGGTTGCGCCTGGTGCCACCCCCGTGGTAAACGTCGTCACCAGTACGCCGGTAACGATGCCCAAACATCGCAAGGCCCACCTCATTGTACCAGCCGCAGGCCCAAGACCGGCCTGACCATCAATGGCGGGACAACAATCTGGGCTGCTGCGTGCATCGACGCTGTTCATTCGAATGCCAGCATAGCCGATGTTGGGCAGCCGGGTCAAGCCCGATGAACGGATAGTCTCGGCTTGGCCCCGGGGCTTGGAAGCAACGCGGTCCTGGGCTGTTCCGATGGGCCGTTGGAAAGTGCGCTACAAGTACACTATAGTGTTATGATTAGGAGTTGGCTTATGGCAAAAGCAAATGTCGATCCCGTGGAACTTCGGCGCTTTGCGCAGGACTTAAATCGTTTCAATAATGACCTGCAAGGGTTGGTGGGCAGTTTGCAGGCCCGGTTGCGTGGTTTGGAAAGCGTATGGCAGGATCAGGAACAGCGAAAGTTTACCGAGGCTTTCGAGCAGACCTTGAAGACCATTGCCATTTTTCTGGAAGAATCGCACCAACATGCGCAGCTCTTGGCCAAAAAGGCCAATGTGATTGAGGAATATCTTAAACAGCGTTAAGGACACCGGCTTGGCGCTGGGAGTTACTATGGCCGAAGGCGCAAAAGTTCATGACATCGATGCAATCAAACGGTTTCGCGCGTACCTGGCCAAAGTCGGCGAGGTTGCGGGGTTGGCGCTGGGTGATGCGGAATCGGATATCAACCGCACCATGACTTGGCTGGAGACGGAGCAAAGCACCTACTGGAGCGGGCAAATTCGCAAGCGTCAGGAAGTACTCAAGCGGGCTCAGCAGGCCTTGCGCGACAAGCAGTTGTACAAAGATGCCAGCGGATCCCAGCCGTCGGTGGTGGAAGAACAAAAAGCGGTGCTCAAAGCTAAAAACAGCCTGATGGAAGCAGAACAGAAATTGGCCAATACCAAAGCTTGGATTCGGCGATTGCCCAAGGAAATATCACTGTATCGGGGTG
This sequence comes from Phycisphaerae bacterium, assembly GCA_013044065.1. Lineage (GTDB taxonomy): Bacteria > Planctomycetota > Phycisphaerae > WQYP01 > WQYP01 > JABEVA01. Next base: position 1,793 of record JABEVA010000259.1, on the reverse strand, counting down.
GTGTACAGCCGCTGGGCAACACGGTGGCGGCGGGTATGCCCGCGGCTCTGGCCCATCTGACCAATGCCCTGGAGAGCCTGGATCGCTATGTTGCTTCACCGGTGGAGTTGCAGTCGGCGGCACCGGCGGCGATCGGTTTGGAAACTGCCGGTACTGGCGCTGGGTCTGACATGGCGCGGTCCCCCACGCAGGCGGATGAGACCAAACCGGAAGGTGAAGCGGCGCTGCTGCGGAAAGCTATTCCAACCGGCGATATTCTCTCGCAGGCCGTACCTGTCGAGCCGGGCCATAACCTGGTCTTGTCACTGCCGGTGTTCAGCGGGGTGGAACGAGCACGCATGGTTACGGTGAGCTTATCACTGGAGATCCAACCTGCGGATCCGGTGACGATAGCTGAAAATGACACGCCCGGTGGTCAATGGTTGCTGACCCGTCTAAGCCAGGGCGGAGTTTATATAGGGCCGGTGGATGGCCCCGCGCCGGCAAGATATCGGATCGTTCCCCTGGGACGGTTGTTGGCCATGCGTCCTGATCTGGCGGAAGCGATGGCGCTGGGAGCGGGTTTTATGCTTCTGGTTGGGCCGCCAGGGTTGCTGCGAATTTACGATCAGCGCGATGTTCGGCTGTGGTCGCGAGCTTAAAAGTGGATCGCTCATAGTGGGTGCGGCTATGACGGTTGAGAATCAAAGGTGGTGCCCATGAGTATGCATGAGAGCCGTTCGAATATCAGCAAGCTGGTGCGGGAAGTGGAAAACCGTTGGAGTGAGCTGGAGATGGTGTGGAACGATGCCAACAGCCATGCCTTTGAGGAACGCTTTATCCGGCCGCTGGTGGAGGATTCGCGCGCGGCCGTTGGCGCGATGGATTATATGAACCGGATTTTGGCCGATATTAAGCGTGATTGCGGATAAGAGGACGATGACTCAAGAAACTGATGCTGGCCCCGTGGCGGATGCCGAAGCGGATGCGACTCAAGGTGCTAATGCTGGAAGTATGGCGCCGGTGGCGGAATCCGCGGTGGATTTACCACGCAAAGTCTTGCGCGATCTGATGGAGTTGGCCGCGGAATGTGCCACCCGTGAGGCCGCCTTGGAACGCCAGTACATTGAGGCCACCGCCGAAGTCGACGCTCGCGAAAAGCGCACGCTTGCCAATCTGGAAGGCAACTGGCGGCATGCCCAGGAACAACTCGCCAAGAAGTTTCAGGAGCAGCAGGACCAAGCCCAGACCACGCGTATGCAGCAAACCCAGGAGGCCAGGACGGCGGATGCCGCAGCACAAAAGCAGGCTCGACAGACCTGTGACGCGATCCAGACGCAGCTCAAGAAAAACTACGAACAGCTAGTCTGGGAAGCGGATATTCAACTGGAAGCCGAACAAAACCGGTTGCGTGCGGAGCTTGCGCAGATGCGCCAAACCAATGCCGCCACTCTCAAGGCCAAACACGATCAGCTCTTTGCTCTGCTGGCTCGATATGGGCACGTTCCGGATGCGGAAGCTGTGGCCGTGGGCGATCCATCCGACCGGCCGACCATTCCGACGGATACCGCGGAGATTCAGGCGCAATTCGACCGTCATGTGGCGGACATTGATCAGGCTCTGAAGGTGTTGGAACAAACTGATCTAGCTAAGTTCTTCGTGGGGGTGTGGCCATACTTGCTATTTGCGGTGGTGGTGCTCTTGGCCGTGGGGATACCGCAATTGTTGCCGGGTGTGATCTGGCCGGATTTAAATTTGATGGGTTTGACCGGTACAGGGGCCGTGGTGTTGATGGCGTTGCTGCTGCTGTTGCT
>JABEVA010000002.1 GCA_013044065.1 Phycisphaerae bacterium | reverse complement strand
ATACACCCGTGAGGCGGGGGTGCGCAGCCTGGAACGGACCATCGGATCCGTCGCACGCGGAATCGCCGCCCGGCTGGCCGAAACCATTCCATCTGCGGCCGCACGGGATACGACTCAAAACAAAACCGTCGGAAAATCCGCCCCCTCTCCTGAAGCCGGCACCGGTGCTCCCTCGGACGAGCCTGACCACAAAAGCGGCCAGACCAGCAGGCCCGCGACTGTAGATAATTTTTCGCAAGTCATTCGCACGGCCTTGAGAAAGGCTCCCCGCATCGCCGTGAAACCAGCCGATTTACCACAGTTTCTTGGACCGCCCATATTTGAATCCGAGGTGGCGCTGCGCACCGCCACGCCCGGCGTGGCCACAGGTTTGGCGTACACTCCATTCGGCGGCGATATTTTATTTGTGGAAGCAACCCGCATGCCCGGCAAGGGGAGGTTAAAACTGACCGGGCAAATCGGCGAGGTCATGCGTGAATCGGCCCAAGCAGCTTATTCCCTGCTCAAGAGCAATGCGCAAAAGCTTCATCTTGACGCCGCATCCTTCAGTCAAACCGATGTGCATATCCACGTGCCGGCAGGCGCGGTGCCCAAGGACGGCCCCTCCGCAGGGGTGGCTATGTATACTGCATTGGCATCACTGTTTTTGAATCGGCCGGTGCGACCTGATCTGGCCATGACCGGTGAAATAACCCTGCGCGGGCTGGTGTTGCCCATCGGTGGGGTGAAAGAAAAAGTCATCGCCGCCCAGCGTGCCGGCATCCGCCGCGTGATTTTGCCCCAACGCAATCGCAAACATCTCGATGAAGTCAGTGCACAGGTCCGCAAGGATGTATCCTTTGTATTTGTGGAAAACGTGGACGAAGTATTGCGCCAAGCGTTTAGCCTGGCTGACACCCCCCATCTGAAAAGCAGCCCGCGGAAAGAAGCGCTGGTCCGGCAGCCCAAAGCGCGGCTAGCGACTTCCCGTGGTCACCGCACCCATTGAAAACCATGGAAATCCACCGATGAATACCGCTCTTGCCAATCTTCCGGAAGGCCATCAAGCAGCCATCGCCACCCTTGATGTGGGTATAATGGACTATCGGTCGGCTTGGGATCTGCAGTTGACTTTACACAAGCGGGTTCTCTCAGGTGAATTCTCCGCCGGGATACTGATGCTCGTTGAACATCCGCCCACCATTACCATCGGTCGCCACCCGGATGCTCGCCGCCATCTCCTGGCATCGCCCGCCATGCTTAACGCCCGCCACGTGGAAGTGCTGGAAACCGACCGTGGCGGGGATATTACCTTTCATGGGCCGGGGCAACTTGTGGTGTACCCAATAATTCCACTCAACAGCTATAATCTCAAACTACACAATTACATGCGGTTGTTGGAACAAGTGATTATTGAAGTGTTGGCACGATTCGGTGTCACCGGCCAGCGCAGCCTCGGAGCCACCGGTGTTTGGGTCGCCGGTGCGGGCACCTCGGCACCGGCAAAAATTTGCGCCATGGGCATAAAGCTACGGCGTTGGGTCAGCTTGCATGGTCTAGCACTGAACATCACCACAGACCTTTCATTTTTTGACCTCATCAATCCCTGTGGCCTGGGCCGTCCGGTAACTTCACTGGCAGTATTGCTGGGCCAGCGCGCGCCAACCATGGCGCAGGTAAAAATGGCGGTAGTTGAGCAATTCAGAACGGCCCTGCCCAACTACCTGCCCCTGCACAAAGAAAGCTCCCCGTCCTCTTAAGATAGTCACAACAAGGGCCGCAGTTTGCAGCCACGGATCTTCACCTTCCTGACGCCACACTTTTGATTCAGGTCACGTCATTTATGATATACATATCAACATTTAACTGCGTCTGAAGATCGGCGTCTCTTGCCCAGAGCACAGGAAAAAAGCCCATGGATTTTGCCCCAATGGCTTACTGAGAAGTGCCAATATGCGTGAACAAAGCTCCGGGCGGATCACTGGAGGAGGCCTCTGAACCACCGCTGAAGTTGTCTGCTGTTTTGGCTGGTAAGCGAGTGCCGAACCGGTGCCCACGGCGGTCTTTTGGCGATGAAAGTGTCTGGGTTGGGGCCGCTGGCACCGGTGATTGCCATCCCCGTTGTTGCGAATCAGCCAGGCCCGATGTTGGCTTCCGCCACGGCGCAGGTGCCGCATTCCCGTGGGGCCTGTCGGTTTTATGAGGAAGAGGCGCAGGTCCGGACACCAGGAGATGGCCCAACGGCCGACGGCACGCAAAGCCCACCACCAAGGTCGCTATAACCACAACCAGCACGGAAATCACGCCCATGGGAACACGCTTTCCGGTGGCTGGTAGCCGTGAACCTCCAATACCCCCGCGACTTATCTCCGCACTAAGGATCCCCAACTCGGCCAGCGGATCTGTGGCCACTAGCGCCGGCGGACGCACCGTCGTACGCCGATGCGCCGTTACTGGAGCGGCAGTAGCCTGCACGCGCAACCGCCCTGATCGACGGTCTGATAATTCCTCGATTAAGCTTTCCGGATCATATCTGGTAAGCAAACCGGATAAATGCAGGCTTTCGGGCATGCCGCTGCCACAGGTTGCAGGAGGATAAGTCTTGCTCTTAATCATGGTCAACAATCTATCGGCATTTGATCATCCAGACGCTGAAACATCTCAATCCTTTTTTCCAACAGGACCGATAAGGACAGCCATCGCGGCACCACCATAACAATCGGCCGCCATGGATGTAAGGGACCGGGCAAAAATAACTTCACGCTTTCCGGCTGGTTCTTTTGGCCGCTGGCGGCGTTGCCCACTCCTTACAGACCCAAGGCCAGGGTATGCGCGCCCGTCGCTTCTTGCCAGCAGCCAAAATTACGGCGATGTAAAACCCGAATTTATTTTTGCCCAGTCCCTAACCCAACTTTCGCAGTTCTCTAAAAAAAGCGGGAATTTTTCCTTGCAAAACGGCCTTGGCGCTACCGGGAAGGCCGATCGAGGCGTGAAAACACGT
>JABEVA010000258.1 GCA_013044065.1 Phycisphaerae bacterium | reverse complement strand
GGCCTGGGCTGGCCTGATGAAAACTTTGACATTTTGAGCAGTAAATGATGTAGTGTTGGTGCGTTAATGTGTTGCGCCGTGACAACGGATTGTCGGTGATAGGAGTGTGGTATGGATGCGATCAGCCAGGATGGCGATAAGAAAAAATACACAACCCCACGTTGGGTTCAGGTCTGGTTTCTACAACGCAGCCGTGACAACTGGAAAAAGAAGTATAAGGAATTGAAGTTCGAGGCCAAGCGTCTGCGGAATCGCGTCAAGGACGTGACCGACAGCCGGGAGAATTGGCGTGGTCAAACCGAACAAAAGCAGCAGCGAATCAAAGAACTTGAAGCCGAAAATGCCGCCTTGCGAGAGCAGGTGGCTAAAAAAAAATACCGACCGCGTGATGGGGGCGATGCCGGCTGATCCACCGCTGGCCGGCCATGGGTTTGGGGTCCAAGCGATCGGATTGTCGCTGCGACTGATACAGGCGGGGGTTTCGTTGCGTGGTGTGCCACGGGTGCTGGAAACGCTACACGAGGTGTTGGGCTGGCCCTTACCGGTGCCGCACTGGACGACGGGGCGATTATGGCTGCTGCGGCTGGGCCACGCGGTGCTCAACGCCGCGAAGGAGCCATCCGATGATTGGGCGTGGCTGATCGATCACTCGGTACAGATTGGGCAGGACAAGTGTCTGGTGATTGTGGGGATTCGCCTGGCTGATCTACCGCCGCGCGGGCAAAGTCTCAGGCATGAAGACCTGAAGTTAATCGCGTTGCCGCCGGCGAAGAGTTGGACGCGATTCCAAGTGGATCAGGCGTTGGAACAGACGGCGGTAGAGACGGGCCATACGCCACGCGTGATCGTTGACGATCATGGAGCGGACATCAACGGCGGCGTGGTGCTCTTTCAGCAACGGCACCTGGAAACCGTGGAGATATACGATACCAAGCACAAGGCTGCGTGTTTGTTGAAGCGGCGGCTGGAGAACCACCATCGCTGGCGGGACTTCCAGACTGCCGTTGGCCAGACCCGTTGTGCGGTACAGCAAACGGAACTGGCGTTTTTGGTGCCGCCGGGCCCCAAGCCCAAGGCGCGTTTTATGAATCTGGGGATGCAACTGAAGTGGGCAAACCATATTCTGGCGATCCTGCGTGAACCGCCATCGTCCATGATGGAATCGGTCAATACCGCGCGGTTAAATGAAAAACTCGGCTGGATAGAAGCATTCGCCGCCGATGTCTCCACGTGGTCGCAATGGCAGCAGGTGGTCGATCTCACCGTGGCGTTGGTCAGTGAGCAGGGGCTTTATCGGGGCGTATCGCGTTTGCTGGTAAAGCAGCTGCCACAAGGTCAGACGTTATCCCACAGCGCCAGAGTGTTGGCGGCGGAGTTGATCCGCTTTGTGCGATCCCAGGAAAGCCGGACTCGCCCTGGCGAACGCTTCCCCGGCAGTACGGAAATTCTGGAATCGTGCTTTGGTAAATTCAAACAACTGGAAAAACAGCAATCGCGCGGCGGATTCACCCAATTGCTACTGGGCTTCGGCGCGTTACTGACACGGGCAACAACCGACACCGTAAGGCAAGCCATGCAAACCAGCCGCACCGCTGACATACGAACATGGGCCAAGCAGACCCTTGGGGTCACACTCTTTGATCAACGCCAACGCGCCTTTGCTTGCGCAACAAATATGAGACGAATGCTATGAAGGAGATATTCATCAGGCCAGGCTCAGGCTGCGTTGCTGGCGACATTTTTTTGCGGCCCATTTAATTTTTACCGATTTTGCCTTATCTTTCTTCTCTTTGTAACCTACGGAGTTTGTCCAAGATGAAAATTCATGAATATCAGGCCCGCGACCTGCTTTCCCAGGCGGGCATCGCGGTTCCACCCGCGCGGGTGGTGCAAACCGCCGCGGAAGCCGAAAAAGCCTTTATTGAAAACGGTTTGGCGGTTCAGGTCATCAAAGCTCAGGTATTCGCGGGCGGCCGCGGCAAAGCCGGGTTTGTGAAACTCGTTAAAAGCGCAGCCGAAGCCCGTGCGGCGGCCGAATTCATGCTGGCCAACCGCATGGTCAGCCCCCAGACCGGGCCGGAAGGCATTGCGGTCCATAAGCTGCTGGTGGCCGGCGCGGTGGACATAGCGCATGAATACTATGTGGGACTGGTGCTGGATCGCGCCAAAGCCACCGCCAGCGTCATTGCATCAGCACAGGGGGGCGTGGAAATTGAAACCGTCGCCCATGAACATCCCGAAGCCATAATCAAAGAACCCCTGCATCCGGCATTGGGCCTCCAGCCATATCAGGCCCGCAACACGGCCGTGGCGCTTGGCTTTACTGGTAAACAGGCCCAGATATTCGCCGATATGCTGCTGAAACTGGCGGCATTTTTTGTGCGTTACGACTGTTCCATTGCCGAAATCAATCCGCTGGTGCTGACCAAAGAAGGCAAACTGCTGGCGATTGACGCCAAAGTTGTTTTTGATGACAACGCACTGTTCCGCCATCCGGACATTACAGCCTTAAAGGATGACGCGGAAACCGACCCGCTGGAAATTCGGGCGGCGGCGGCGAATCTTAACTATATCAAGCTGGATGGCGATATTGCCTGTCTGGTCAACGGTGCCGGGCTGGCCATGGCCACCATGGATGTCATTCAGTTGCATGGCGGGG
>JABEVA010000257.1 GCA_013044065.1 Phycisphaerae bacterium | reverse complement strand
GGAGCCGACCACCGACATCGGACTGGCTTGGGGCTGGTCGGCTCCTCAACATAAAACCCCTGCAGTTCCGACAAACTTGCGGTAGAGCCTAAGCGGGCCAGCGAAATGGCCGCCATACGGCGGACCACCGGGGCTTCGGGATCCATCAGGCTCTCGTCGGCCAGCCGCCCTTGAAACAATTCAACCAGGGGAGATTTTCTATTCCCTGCATAAATTTTACCCAAGGCCCAGATGGCGGCTGCGCGGGCCGTCACGTCATAGGGAGAATGTTTGGGAATAAATTTTTCCATCAGCCCACTGGCGGGCCGGTATCGGGTTTTCCCGAACAACTGCAGCAACTGAGCCAGTTCATCGCCGCAATAACGAAATTGAACCGCTGAAGCGGGTTGAGACCGCATTTTTGGATCGGCCATGCGGCGGGAAATCCCCGCATCATGCCGGGCATAAACGAGCAACGCGGCCAGCGTATCGGGCGCGGCCAGCCTGCGCAGCGCCACCAACGCTCCCAGACGCACTCCGGGATGCGAGTTGTCATGCAACAAGTGCAATAAAGCTCCGGCGGCGGGTTGGTAATTCAACAAACCCAAAGCCAGCGCCGCCTGTCGTTGTTGCCGCGGATGGCTGGAAGGCAACAGTTGCATGAGGATATGTTCAATGGGGGCGGCCAAATTGGTCTCTCGCCCCAGCCGCACCAGAGCCTCGCGGGCATACCATCGGACCGGCCGCCGCGCATCGTTGAGCAGCCGCGCTAAGATGGCCACATTTTTTTCCCGCCGTGCCAGTTGCGCCGCCAAGAGTCGCATGGTGGAACTCCGGGCCTTGGCCAGAGCCTGCGCATCGGGCGATAGCTCATGCCAGTTCGCACGCAGCAGGCAGCGCACCGCTATCACCCGTACCGCCAAATTTTCATTGCGTGCCAAGGCCGCCAAAATGTGTTGTTGCGCCGTATTGCGGCCTTGGGAAACCAGCCATAGCGCGAGCAAGTTGGTTTGCAATCCAATAGGCCCGTGTCCCGCCAGTAGCTTCTCCGCCATGCCGCCCACCCCCTTGGCGTGGAGCTTAGCCAAGGCCTTGGCCGCCGCCAGACGAATGCGGATATCGGCCGCCTCATTGAGCACCAGTTGACGCAGCTGGCTTGTGGCGTTCTGATCCGAGAATTGCATGAGGGAGGTGATGGCGGAGACTTCCACTGGCGCTTCCACGTGCCGGTTGCGTAGTTGTGATCTCCACCATTTGAGCGCGGGCTTGTAGTGCCAGCGCACCAACGCCGGATCCGCCTCCAAAGCCACATCAATCCCACCACGCTTTTCCGCCTCTAACACGGCCGGTGCCGCCGATGGGTTGTTGATTGCGGTCAGCGTCTGGACCGCGCTTTGGCGTAGGGCCGGCTTTTCGTCTGTACCCGCGGCCAAGTCTTCCAGTGTTGTCAGAAAGGGAGTCAGTCCGGGAAATTTCGCCCGGCCGGCATGCGCCAGGGCTTCGCATACCTGACACCGAACCTGAATGCTATGTTCCGCCAGCGCCTGATGCCACAAAGCCAGATATGCTGGATTATATGTTTGAGCCTTTTGCAGTGTCGGCAACAGAGGTTGACGGTCCATGGGCAGGTCAATACCGTCGCCGGGATGAATCGCCGCCGTCCCGTGTTGGCCGCCCGGCAACAGCACCGCGGCTGCTGTGATCAAAAAAAAGTGCCGCAACAATCGGAACCTTTCCGTCATTAGCTACCAATTCCTTTCTGCCCCAGCCGATCTGGGCATGAAAGATCTGTTACTGCGGGCGGGTCAACCGCCACGTGCGCAGCACCAGCACCACCACGGCCAGCCCGCATCCCCAAGCCATGATCCACCAGGTCAGCGGAATCAGGCCATAGTGCCCGAAGCCAGGAGCGCGAATGGCCGAAAGCGTCGCGGCCACTGGATTCAACCGCAGAATCCAATCGACCAGTGTGAAACCAAACAAAGATCCGCGCCCCAGCCAGACCAACAGTGTGCCAGCGCAGAGTACCGCCAGGAATCCATAAGCCCCAGCCGTGGCGGTGGCGGCGCGCCGGCAGAAACTGCTGATCGCAGCACTGGCCAACAACGCAAACACCGCCATAATAACCAGGCTGACCAGGGCGTTTACCACTTGCGTTTTTTCATTTGGATCAATCACCAGCATCACCGCATAGCCGGGCAGTGTGGCCAGCAGCAGCAGCAGGAGGGTGCGGCCGACGCTCAGGAGTTTGCCCAGCACAATACTGCGTGCGCTAAGAGGCGTCATCCGCAGCAGTTGCCAGGAGCCGCTTTCAATTTCTCCAGCAATCAACCCGCCCGCCAGGCCCGGGGTCATGATGATGATCAAGGCACTTTGCAAAATAACCAGAATAGCACCCATGGTGCGGGTGTTGACCACTTCCGAACCGCGGGCTGCCGCCAGCATCAGCGCCAGTGATACAATGAGGCAGACCCCGATCATGCGCATCATCCAATGGGAACGCCCAAACCGCGACGTGCGAAATTCCTTAATCATCACCGGGTTGGTGAGTGGCCCGATAAGCCGGCTGCGGCGCTGCGGATCAAAAAACCACAGGTACATCACCCGTCGGTATGCCTGCACACTGCCGGAACTTTCATCGGTGATGGTGCCGGCGCTGCGTGGCCGGTCGAAAAGTCCGCTGTTGAGACGGCGCAGCGTCGCCCGGGTGCACCAGAGTATCACCACGATGCTTACCACCACGTATCGCCAGACCGCGCTACCCGCGGCCATGCTTCCCGTATGCGTAACGCCGCTCTGTCCGAATGCCTGCAAAATGGAGGGCAGCGGTGAAAAAGCGGCCAGCCACTGGCATACCTCCGCCGACAGCCCTGTCAGTCGGCCTTGCGCGAACTGTTGCGGTATCACCGCCAGGGCCACCAGGGCAAATACTGTGGCGTAGGTGCTGCGCAGCGCCGCATCCACGCGATTGGACCGCGTGCTGATGTACAGGCCCACCACCGTATATTCCAGCGACGCCAGTGCCAACAGTACGTATAGCGGCACAATTTCCCCGCGCAAGCTCGCCCCGCCCATGGCGTAACATGCCGCAGCCGCCGGTATGCTCAGCACCATCAACAACGCGATCACCCCGCCGATTGCCGCAACTTTTCCCGAAAAGACCGACCATGGCGTCAGGGGCGTGTTCAACATCAACGCCAAAGTACCGGCCTGCTTTTCCCGCACCATCGAAACCGCGGAAAATGCCGGCACAATCAGAATCATCGCCGTCATAAAGGCATATCCAAACAAGCGCAGCATCTCCTGCGCCTGACGGCCGGATAAACTCACCTGCGCATTGGTGGGCCAACGCAGCAGAACCACCCCGATCAGGGCCATGGTAAAAATAATTTCGGCAGCGACCGTGCGCCAATTGCGCAAAACCCCCACCAATTCCCGCCGGATAATCGGATTATTCATGCGTGCCCTCCACCGGCGGCAACTTTTTCTCCGTCGGCTTTACCCGAGGCCTGGGCGGCCTGGGTCACCGACAAAAACGCATCTTCCAGGTCCTGGGGTACATCACGGAACTGGGCCACCGCAATTCTGGCGTTTACCAGGGCCGCGAGCATTCGGGCCAGGGCCGCATCGTTTTGCGTGGTGGTGAAGCGTACGATGCCTTCCGTCATGGACTCTTGCACCTGCGTCTGCGGGCCCAGCGCGGCGGTAAGTGCCGCGCCGGCTCTGGGTACATCCTCACGGGTTGCAAGCTGCACTTCGATCATCCGCTTTTCCCGTACGTCGTGCATGATCTGATCCAATGTGCCAAAGGCCCGCAACTTGCCCCCTGTGATAATCGCCACCATGTTACAAATTCTGGCCAGCTCCGGCAGAATGTGGCTGGTAACAATAAGGGTTTTTCCCGTCGCCGCCAAGTTCAACAGAATATGGCGCATTTCCACCCGCGCGGTGGGATCCAGCCCATTGGCCGGTTCATCCAGAATGAGCACCGGCGGTTCATGCAAAAGCGTGCGGGCAATCGCCACCCGTTGCTTCATGCCGTGGCTTAGGCTTTCGACGAACAAATCACGCATCGCTGTGGCCCCTGTGGTTTCCAAGGCCTCATCGACACGTTTTTGTCGCTTGGCGCGGGGAATTGCGAATGCCGCTCCGAAGAAATCCAGGTATTCGTGCACCCGCATGTTGTCATAGCCGCCAAAAGTGTCGGGCATGAACCCCACCAGCCGTTTAATTTCCCGCGAGCGCGTTGAACAATCGATGCCCGCAATCTTCGCCCAGCCGGCCGTGGGCAACGCCATGCCCACCAGAATTTTGATGGTTGTGGTTTTGCCCGCACCGTTAGGTCCGATGAAGCCGAGAATTTTTCCCTTTTCCAACTGAATCGTCAGCCCGTCGAGCGCGGTGAACTCGCCATACTTTTTCGTAAGGTTTTCGGTTTGCACCACATATTCGCCGTTCATGATAGCTCCATGGTCATGGCTAGTTCCTGTCTGTTACGTCGGATTTTTACCTCGGCGGCACTGGTGCCGACGGCAGATAATCCGTTATCGGGCCAGCGTGTTACCCGCTACGCTGGCTTGTATCCCGCTGATACCCCACGGGTGGGCCAAATCCAGTCTCCCCCGCACCTGAATTTCCACCACGATGGTGTTGGTATGAGGCCCGCTCCCAACGTGTACATGCAGGCCGGACCGCGTAATATTCATCTGTCCGACGGGACTGCGCCGCGTTTTAAGTACACGCCACCGTGTTCCGTGGACCAGACGCAGCCTCACCATG
>JABEVA010000256.1 GCA_013044065.1 Phycisphaerae bacterium | reverse complement strand
GTTTTTATCCCGACTGCGGCCACAGCCCGGACCAAACTGGAACCTGGCTTCAATGGCCCGCCAGTGCGATTTGGGCCGCAGCCAATTCAGCCACTATTGCCGTGAGCTCACCAACATGACCCCCCGCCAATTTCTGGAGGCCTGCCGCGTGAGCCAGGGGCAGCGACTTTTGCGACAGCGGCCAGAGTTGTCCATCACCCAAGTGGCCCAGCTATGTGGGTTTGCATCCAGTCAATATTTTGCCACCGTGTTTCGCAAGCACGTCAGCGGTTCACCACGATCCTGGCGAAAAAACAAGCCGGCCACGAAAGGCCACCATCCCATGGTGGCCCGCCCGCCCGACCTGACCTGATGTCCCGCAGGCACCATGCCGCCGGCCCAGTAGATAAGCCGCTTGAGTCCCCCCACCGCTTCCAAAGGTCTCCACTGCAGGTGTCACCCACACCGCACGCACCATCAGGCGGCTCCGTCTGGCCGTCTTGTGGCTACGGTGCTATTATCATCAACAGACGATGAGGTTAACGTGATGACACAGGATGGTTTGTATGATCAATGCAGAAATTCAGACACGCTCGGTCCAAATTACCCCAAATCTCAAGGGCTTTCTGGCGCTACCTCCGGGGGGCCACCCACGGCCGGCCATACTGATTTACTATGAGGTTTTCGGTCTTGACGAACACTTTAAGGAAATGGCCCGCAAGGTCGCCGCCATGGGCTATGTTGCCCTGGTGCCTGATGTGATGGGCGGAAAGGTATTTGGCTACCACGAAGTGCAAGCGGCGTTGCCCGCGGCCCGAGCCATTACCGATGCGCAATTTGTAACCCATGCCCGCGATTCCGTCACTTTTTTACAAAATCATCCCAGCGTCCTCTCGGGCCATACCGGACAGATGGGCTTTTGTCTGGGTGGCCGATGGGCCTTTCTCGCGGCCACCGGGCTGGGCGCGCACATTCAGGCCTCCGTCGCATATTACGGCGGCGGTATAGACTCTAAAGATCCACGCTACGCTGCCGTTCCATCGCTTCTGCCCAACATTTCCGGAATTCAATCTCCCCTGTTGCTCCATTACGGCGCACAAGACAAGTCCATTTTGCCTGAAGAAATAGGCCGCATCACCACCGCCTTGGCCGCGGCCGGTAAAACCTTCGGCGTACACGTATTTGCCGAAGCGGGCCACGCCTTTGCCAATAACTACCGCGAAAGCCACCACCCCGCCGTTGCCGCCGACGCCTGGAACTTGACTTTTTTCTTTTTTCATCGCTATTTGGGCGCAGCCCAGATGCCGGCCCAATCATAACCATCACGCAACACCAGCCCCAGCAGCAGCTTGCGCCGCGGAGCCAGTTGCTCCACGGCCGCTTTGAACGTGGCATCATCGGAAACCGGAATGCCCAAGTCGCGCATCTCTTGCAGAGACGGCGCTGGCGGAGCCGTCGGAACCGCCGCAATAAAGGTCGCACCGATCGTCGCCAGAAAATCGTCAATGGCGGTGCGCACCGCGCCCAGCGCGGGTAAATCCAGGCTGCATCCCTTCTGCAGGCCGCACTCCAGCACGGTAATGGCCTCATCCAGCGAGGCAATGGCCGGGCCGATGGAACTACTCCGTTTGGATGAAAAGAAAAAGTGCAGCACCGGATACGTCAGATGATTTTCTCCCAGCAGCGCCAGCATGGGCACCATGGAAACGAAGTGCGGGCCCAACGCTGCCGTATCAGCCCCGTTCCACGCCCGAATGATGATGTCCGCCGGAGAATTACCCAAGGCCCAGATCGTCAGCGCCAGTTGGCGCTTCTGCGTCGCCGCCGCGGTCACCGGAACCAGGTACGCCACCGCAACGCCAAACAGAAAAAATCCGCTGCCGGTGCATAACACCGTCGCCATCTGAAACAGCGCACCGTGCGGTGTGTAATCGCCCAGCCCCAGCGTAAAAATGCAGTAACCGGCAAAATAAATACGCGACCACAAATCCGCTGGTTGTCCGGTTGCCGCATTCACCACCGCCTGCGTTGCCGAGCAGAAAATCAGCGACCACCCCCCCCAAATCAGTAAAGTCCACGTTAAAAAGGTGACCAGCACGATAATCAACCCCGACCACGTATGGAGTCGGCGGGTGTGCAGCCTCATACGCAGCGACCGCAGCACGCGTGCCAGGCGCATGGCGCTGCGCCGATTCAGCGGCCCTGCCCCCTCCACAAACGTAGTCCATAACAGATCAACCGCCGTCAGCATCAACACGGCCACACCCAGCACAAATAGCAGCACGTGCATCATCCGGCAGCGCCTTTTGAATCCCCATCGGCGGATTCCAATGCCAAAACCTCCAACACCACATCCTGGGTGTAGCCTCCGTTGTGTCGGCGGCCATTCATGTACAACGTAGGCGTACTGTTTACACCACTGCGCACCCCGCTGGAAAGATCCTCCTGCAAACGTGCCGCGTAAACGCCCTGCTCAAGCGCCGACCGCATTTGCCCAGGCACCAGGCCCAATTGCTCCGCGTAAGCCAACAGGCAATCCATTTCCAGTCGCGGCTGGTTATAAAACAGCAAACCATGCATCTGCCAGAACTTGCCCGCCGCTCCCGCAAATTCCGCAGCCATGGCCGCGTGCCGCGCCAATGGGTGCAACCGGGCCAGCGGAAAATGCCGCCACCCCAAACGTACCGGCGGAGGGAACCTGCCCAACAGCGGCCAAAGGCTATCGTGCGCTGCCTTGCAGTGCGCGCACTGATAATCACCATAAATAACCAGCGTATGCGGTGCTTCCGGCGGTCCCACGATGTGATCACGCTGGCCAAGTGCGGGCACCAGCGGTGGCCGTGGTGCAGTCATCCTCATGTCAGGCTCTCCAACGCTGCAATAATGCCGTCCGCGCCTGGGTTATCTCCAAGGTCCGCGATCAACTTCCAGCGGATAATTCCCCCAGAATCAATTACAAAAATCGCCCGTTCGCTGATGCCTTGCGCTTCCCTGTATACGCCATAACCAGCCGCTACGGCCCCTTTAGGGTGGCTGTCGGATAACAGGGGAAAGTCAAGTTGCCTCTGGGCCGCGAATGCTTTGTGGCACCACGGACCATCCACGGATATTCCCAGAATCTGCGCACCAAAACGCGAAAATTCAGGAAGAATTTCGCTGTAAATCACCAGTTGGTCGCTGCATACCGGACTGAAATCCGCCGGATAAAACACCAGCACCACTGGTCGGCCATGCAATGACTCCAGAGAGATATGTCCACCAGACTCGGTGGGCAGGGTAAAATTCGGCGCTTTTTCTCCCACGCCAGGTACACGGCTTGGGGCAATGATATCAGACATGACGGTTCAATCCTTCCTCAAAAAATTGCATACCTGCAATAAACTTGCCTGTTGCCAGTGGCGGCACCTTCGCCGCATGAACCTATTGGAGCGGTCGGATATCCACATTAAAGTCGTTGGCCAGCGCCGTCAGACTGGTGAAATGAATCTGCGTCATGCCATGCGCCTGCACCCGAACTGTATTCCAGCCGGACGTGTGCTCCACCTGCACACCCTTGGCATTCAAAAAGCGATACTGATATTCCAGATACAGTTCATGATCCGTCAAATTCCGTAGCGGCACCACAATGTGCAGTTGGCCATCCCCCACGCGCGAAGCACTGGGCTCCCGTACCACAATTTTACCCAGCAGATTCCAGTTGGTTAATTCCACCTGCGGATACGGGTTCATGTTGTCTTGAATCGGCACAATTGGGCCGCAGCCGGCCAAACCGACTGCCAGCAGCACCGCCCCCAGAAACATCGCCATGCGCAATCCGGCCCCGCTGCCCCCCATCCCGCTGGTATGCAAATCTCGAACCCGTGAAGACACACTTCGGTTCATCATAAAATAATTCCTCTAGCAGAAAATTCAGTCGCTCCTGGCTTGCACCATCATCTGGCCGGCTGAATCGGGTTATTCTCTATGGTCTTGGTGACGGTTTGCGTTTCAGTGCGTACCCGCGTTTTGGTGGTAATAGATGTAGTTTTTAAAATCATCGGCCCCGTAATTTCCATATCCACCGTGTTATTTTGTATATCGGTGGCCTTGAGGCCGCTGGAAACGCCCAACTCTCTTTTAAGCGCCACATAAAACCCCGCCGGAGATCCTTTGTATTGAACCGCCAGCGTACCATACGCCGTGGCGCTTGAACCCGTAATACCCTGTTCCACCACCAGCCCCACTCCCGGTACTTTCTCCACAAAATGCTGGATCTTGAGTACATCGTCTACCGTGGCGGCATTGTATATTCGCACGGTAACGGGGTTGAACGCGCCCGCACCACCACTCCAAATGGTGGTCAGCTTCTGCATCAACTTATCCGCCAGAAAGCCGGTGTATAAGTTGATGTTGGTTTTACTCATGGGCAGCGGCATATCCACATATTCCGCCCCCAACACCCGACCATTGGTGGTGCCAAGCGCCTGGGCCAGCAGACGAATCGCCGGACCCGCCGCCGCCTGATTCGTCGGTGCCGCCTGCACCTCCACCAGAATATCCGTGTTCAACTGATGCTGAATCAGCGGCAACACCCGCGGATCCCCATTTTGTAGCCGCAAAAAGCTTTCCCGATCCAACACTTGCTGGGCCATCTGCGGATCTTGAATATCCACCTGTCCACCGGCATTGAGATAATCAATCATCGAAATTTGAATGGCCTGGTAATCGTTGGGCAAAATGCCCGTTTTTTGCATCGCCAGTTTGCTCGTCGGATACGTTACCAGCACCATCATCCGCGGGTCGCGCTGCGTCCGATACGCCCGCACATACCTCGCTTCGTCCGGCAGCGGCACATGTTGCCCGATCCCGCCGGTCTGGGCAAAGGCATCCGGCGGCAAGGGTTTGGAATAAGGCACCGGCTGGTAAGCGGCCCGATCCTGCGCGGATGGAATGTTGACACGCTGCACCGTTTGGCATGCCGCCATCATGGTGCCCAAGGCTAACATCAACGCTCCAAGTGTGAAGGTTAAATTATTTCTTTTCATGACCCATACTCCGGTAATTTCCGCTGCTTTATTTTACCTCCGTCAACGGCCGACGGCCATAGCGCTGCCGCTCCATAGACAAACGCTCGAAAACCCACTGGTTGCATTCTCCAGACGAAACAATCACCTTCCTCTATGGCTCTCCCTTTTCCCTTTGGCCCGCACCTCGCCCACCGCCGCCGTGCTGGTCTTGGTCATTTTGCCCTTGTCCGCGGCGGCAGCGTTATCTCGGGCGGTTTGGCGGTCATGGGCCATTT
>JABEVA010000255.1 GCA_013044065.1 Phycisphaerae bacterium | reverse complement strand
GCATCCGTTAATAACTTTTCTCCCGCTGACCGGCCAACAATGGGATCAGCCGCCGGCGGAAAAAAGCGGCGCTGGTGTTTGCATGGGCCATTGATGGCCGGCGCATGCTGGGCCGCTTTCCAGTTACGCCGTCGCGGACCGCAAACGGATGCGGCGAATCGCACGAGTTGGACGGTGCCGCGGCCACACGCGCCAGCCCGACGCCACCACAGTTCGTTGCCTCGCACCCGCCGAGAGACTGAATTATCTGCGTCGGCGTTGGGCCAGGACGGCGGCGACGATGATGATTCCGGTAAGCATGGATCGTCCTGCGTCCGGGACGGCATTGAGGCTGAGAATTTTTTCCATATAACCGATGGTCAACATACCCAGAATGGTCAGGCCCATCCCGCCGCGTCCGCCCATCAGACTGGTTCCACCGATGACGACGATGGCAATGGCGGTCAGCTCTGATCCGATACCCGCCCGCGGATCGCCCTGTTGTTCCTGCGCGGCCTGACAGATGCCGGCCACGGCCGCAAACATGCCGGAGGCGACATACGCGGTTATTTTCGCGCGGGCCACGGGTACGCCCGAAAGCCGCGCCGCTTCTTCATTGCCGCCGATGGCAAATAAATAGCGTCCCCACCGATGGCGCGCCAATGCCAGCCAGGCCACCACCGCGCACACCGCCAGAATCACCGTCACCACCGATAAATACCCGCCAAAAATACTGGCGTTAATCAGGCGGAAAATCATAGGAATAGGCACATAATGGTAGGTTCCATCGGCGTTGGCAATCGCGGTGGATACTTGCATGTCCCCGCTGCTGTATTCTGTCAGGCCGCGGGCAAAGACCATCATGGCCAGCGTGGCGATGAATGGCTGGATTCCAAACCACGCAATTAGAGTTCCGGAAATCAGGCCCATGCCCGCGCCGATCAGCAGCGACAGGGGTATGGCAATCCAGGGCGAGAGGCCCCAGTGAATACTCATAATCGAGAAGCACACGCCCACCAATGCCAGCACGCTTCCGACGGAAAGGTCAATCCCGCCGGAGATGATCACCAGCGTCATGCCGCAGGCGAGGATGCCATAATCTGAAATTTCGCGCAACGTGTCGCGTTGGGTGGCCAGTTTGAAAAAAGAACCGTTGGCATTAAAAATTGTCCCCAGTATCAAAACAAGCAGCAGCGCCACGACCGCGCGGGCCGCAGCGGTGGTCATCCATGCACGAATGATGGCTATACGGGGCAGGCCGGTTGACGGGCCAGTGGTAAGCGGCTCCTGCTCTGCTGCCGCAGACGGATGATCGCCCGCCGGGCCGGTATGCTTGCCGGGGGATGGCGGTGGGCTCATGGTGTGGTCTCCTGTTTAGATGTACGGCCCATGGCGGCTTGCAAAATGGCCTCGGGCGTGGCATTGCCCCTGGCGAATTCGCCGGTAATCCTCCCCCGATGCATCACCAGAATTCGGTCACTCATGGCCAGAAGTTCCGGCATCTCTGAGGTAATCAGGATGATTGAAATGCCCGCGGCGGTCCAGCGATTCATCAAGTCATAGATTTCACGTTTCGCTCCAATATCGACGCCGCGCGTCGGCTCATCCAAGAGAAGCACACGCGGATGGGTGTGCATCCATTTGGCCATGACCACCTTTTGTTGATTACCACCGGAAAGCTTTCCCACATCCATGGACAGGGATGCCGCTCGCAGATGTAGAGCTTGGGCGCTATCGGCGGCGGCCTTTCGTTCGCGGGCGGGTCGCCTCCAGCCCGCGGTGGAAAATTCCTTGAGATGAGCCAGCGTGATATTGGCAATAATCGAAAGCGATGGGATCAATCCCGTGGCTTTGCGGTCATTGGTTAATAATGCCAGGCCATGGCCAATCGCCTGGCGGGGCCGCTGAATAATTACACTTCGGCCATCAATCGATACACGGCCCGTGGCCCGCTTTCCGCACGCACCGAACAAGCCGAGCAGCAGATGGCTGTTTCCTGAACCTTCCAAACCAGCCAGACCCAGAATTTCGCCTTGGCGGACAGACATATCGATGTGATCCACCAGCGGCTTATGGCCGCCGCCGCGGGGATCGGCTACGGTAAATCCATCCAGCCGTAATCGCTCGTCGCCTACTTTTTGCGCATGCCTGGGGAATTGCTGCTCTACCGGTCGCCCCACCATCCATTGAATTAACTTGGGAATGGGCAGTTCGGCGGCGGTTACAGAGCCAATGAATTCCCCATCGCGCAGTACTGTGATGCGATCGGCCAATTGCTCTATTTCATCCATTTTATGCGAGATATACACAATTCCGCAGCCACGGGCCTTGAGATAACGAATGAGAGAAAAAAGTTTTTGGGCCTCCGGCCTGTTCAGGGCGCTGGTGGGTTCATCCATCACGATCACCCGTGAATTGCGGCTCATGGCCTTGACAATTTCGATGAGGTGGCGGGTGGCAATCGGTAATTCCCCCACCAGATCCTGCGGTTTAGCCTGCACGCCCAGGCGAGCGAGCAGCTCCGCCGTTTGCCGCCGTTGAATTTGATCGCGGACAAAACCCCCGCGATGATCAAATCGCCCCAGAAAGATATTATCCGCAACGGTCATGGAAGGTACCAGGGAAAGTTCCTGGTGGATCACAGAGATGCCCCGGCTGACGGCCGCCACGGGAGATTTCAGACGGACCGGCTTGCCGCCAATTTCCATCGCTCCCGCATAATCGCTATAAACACCGGCCAGAATCTTTACCAATGTACTTTTGCCCGCTCCGTTTTCGCCGGCAAGGACATGAACTTCGCCGGGGTAAATGCTGAAGTGTATATGGCGCAGCACCTGTACCGAACCAAAAGCCTTGCTGATATCCACCAGCCGCACCAACGGCTGAGTTCCATGGCCTGCCACCGCGCCATCTGCAACAATATCGTCAGCAATGGCGCGACCCTGAGCGTCCAACACTGGAAACCTCACTCAATAAAACCGATTCTTGCAACGCTCGCACCGCCGGGCCACACCTGGACCGCCCCAACATGGCAATGCCATTGCGGTGGACAACGTCCGGCCCACATTACGGCAGAGGTTGTCCACCATCCTTGAGATTCGCCTTGGTAAACATGCGCGACGAAAGTGTGATGTGCTTAGGCACTTTTTTGCCATGCAGTATTTTCCATGCTGCCGCAATCGCGTGCCGACCGCATGTCGGATAGCGAAAAGTGGCATCAATGTAACCTTGCGCCAAATAGGCCAGACCTTCCGAGGGTAAGCCATCAATGCCGACAAAAATGATCTTCTTAGCCCGCCCGACCGCTTTGGCCGCCAGATAAGCGCCATAAGCGCCCGGATCATTGGCGGCGTAGACCAAGTTGATATCCGGAAAGCGGGTCAGGGCCGATTCCATTTCCCGACGGGCAATGTTTTGCTGCCATTTCATATCGGCCGTATAAATGACGTGAATTTGAGTGCCCTTAATTGCCTGCTGGAAGCCGGCGTTACGCTCCTGACCGGGGCTGGAAGTCATGGAGCCTTCCAGTTCCACCACGTTCCCTTTGCCATGGAGCGTGTGGACAATCCACGTTCCGGCAGCCCGTCCAATGGCGGTGTTGTTGGCGCCGATAAAGCAGGTGTATTGGTTCCCCAGTACGGCCCGGTCCAGGACAATGACCGGGATGCCGGCCTTATAGGCCTTGGCGATAGGCTCGGTGAGCGGTGCGGTTTCCTTGGGGCTGACAATAATCAGGTTGACTCCGGATTGCACAAATTCGGCAATTTGGGCCCGCTGCTTGAGCACACTGTTTTGGGCGTCCTTAAAAATAATTTTGAGGTTGGGGTATTTGGCGGCGGCCTTTTTTAAGTCTGCATCCATCTGTACACGCCATGGCTCGGCAAGGGTGCATTGCGACATGCCGATGACCCATTTTTTCCCCACTGTTGCCGATTTGCCGGCCATGGCCGCGGGACTTTTGTGCGTACTGCTGCGGTGGCAACCGGCGATGCAGAGAATGAGAAGAACAATCGCCAAGCATGCTGGCAAGCTAATGGTTTTACCAGAATACCACTGCATGAATATCCCCTTTTTTATTTGAGAAAACGCCGCCACCAACGAGCAGGACGCTGCCTCCAAACCACTATTCAGCCAAGCACTATAACCATATTGTAAGCAGGAATAAAGTGGCCCCCCGGGGTACGTCTGGAGGGCGGGCGTCCGCCGGTGGCAAAAATCTGCCGTCGAGCCGGCGCTGCTGAAACTGATGGAAGGCCACGCCGGTGGCGATCCGATGACGGAACGTAAATGGGTTCGCCGGAGCCAGCGGCATCTCAGCGACGACTTGAGGAAGCAAGGCTTGCGGGGTGTGTCCGAATACTGCGGCACGCTTACTTCGCAGGCGGAAATTCTCGTTGAAATCCGACCGCAAGAACCAGACTGGCCCATCCCATCCGGACTGGAATAAGCGGTTCCAAAACATCCAGCAAAAGCGTGCGCAATTAACAAACGTGGGTCTGCTGGTGATAAGCGTAGATGCTCAAGAAGAAGGAACTGGATGGCAACTTCACAAATGCCGGCGTCGTCCGGCGTGAGAAACCCGATGCGGTCAATACTATGACTCTATCCGCTTGACTCAGTGACAAGGTATACCCCGCGAAAATAGAAGTACCGGACGCCTTGATGAAATCCTTGACCCTTGAACGTCTGCTCATTTGTCCACAATGTATAGAGCATCCGGCCTCGACTCGTGCCGATCTCCAGTGGTCCTTAAAAACTCAAAGTTGTTTTTGCATTGGTGCTTATCACCTAATTAGCCATGTGCTCCCCTTTCTGTGATGATAGAAATGCCGCATTTATGGTAAAGGTATAAAGTAAAACTTATGGGTTCTGGCGAGAGGAGTTTGTAAACGGTGCTGGTGTCGGTTATGGTCTTTGCTTGTACTGGCAGAAGTAAAGGCTCGCATTGATGTTGAATTCCAATATGGAGAACCGAGCCAAAACCTGGACCTGCGGCACTCTGACTTATACGCGGGTGGCGTTATCGCTGCTGTTTTTCTGGTTGATCTGGGGCGATATCTGCTACACGCTGATGGAAAGCGTGACTGGTCCGATTATGTTGCTGAAGTTCAAGGCTTTGGGGGCACCAAATTGGGAAGTGGCGGTGCTGCTATCGACCATTCCCACCACGGTCTATTCCATCTTCAATCCGATCATCAGCGTGAAGAGCGACCGCTTTCGCAGTCGTTGGGGCCGGCGTATTCCATTCATCCTGTTTTCGTTGCCGATGTTGGTGTTGGGTCTGGTAGGCCTGGCCTTTGGCGACCGGCTGGGTGGTTTTGTTTTTGGCATGTTGCACCTGGCGGCGGCCTCACGAACGCAGGCGATTTTGTGGACGCTAGGCATGATTCTAGTGGGATTCAGTTTTTTCAACACATTTGTGAACACCACCTTCTGGTACCTTTTCAATGATGTGATTCCACCGCATTTGCTGGCACGTTTTATGTCCTGGTTCCGGTTTGTGGGGATTTTGTGCGGGGCGGTCTACAATTTTTATATTTTCCCATACTCGGGCACCCACGGGACGGAGATTTTTCTGGGAGCGGCGGCGTTGTATCTGACTGGCTTTGGCTTCATGTGCTTTAACGTGCGCGAGGGTGAGTACCTGCCGCCCACGCCGCACCGGCATAATAAAGCGGGCGTGCTGGGGCTGGTGTTTACCTACGCCAAAGAATGTCATACGAATCGTATTTATTGGTACCTGTGGCTTTGCACCTTCCTTGGATCCATCGGAGGCGGCATTGGCCTGTTTAGTCTCTATTATCAACAAGCGATCGGCCTGAATTTGAACCAGATTGGCGACATCAACGGTACGTTGCAGATATTTGTGGCGGTACTTATTCTGGGGGCGGGTTGGCTGGCGGATCGGTATCATCCCATCCGCGTAGTGTTTGCAGGTCAGATGCTCAACTGGGTCTTACTGGCCGCGGGTATGATCTGGTTATTTTGGCTGCCGTCGCCCAAGGCCACCGTGGCCCTGCACCTGCCGCTGGTGGGTCACATTGCATGGTTGAGTGCCTACGCCACCATTCACATCACGAAGGTTTATTTGGTGTGCCTGTTGATTTATGTGGGGCTGGCGGCACCTATCACCGCCATGGTGGCCATGTGGGATCCGGCGATGCTGATGCGGGTGCTGCCGCGGTCCAATTATGGGCAGTTCTGCTCCGTTAATGCCATCTGGAGGTCTGTTGGTGGCATGCTTGGTGGTATTTTGGCTGGAATTTTTCTGGATAGAATGGCCGTGATGGTCGGCCACAATACGGCGTACTTCTACAGCCCGGTATGGATGGCGGCTTTTAACATTCCGGCGTTTTTCTTTTTCCTAGCTTTTTACCGGCAATGGAAGCGCCACGGCGGCGATGATAATTACGTGGCACCGTTGCCACTCAACAATATCTCCCAAGTCACGGAACCGGTGCTTTAGATTCTCAAGTCGTAACTTCTCCGCGCCGTGCGGAGAAGATTTGGGACCGTCCGGCGGCAGAGTGCGTCGGGAAATAGTGGGTGAGGCTGTGGTGGGTTTTCAGGTCGGAGACGAGCCTTTC
>JABEVA010000254.1 GCA_013044065.1 Phycisphaerae bacterium | reverse complement strand
CAATATCGCCACGCTGCCCCCGCCGCCCCCGCCGGTGGCTTTGGCCCCATAAAAGCCACCGTTTGGCGAGCCATCGATGACCGCCCGTACCAGAAAATCCGTCTCCGTGCAGCCCAGTCCGACCCGATGGGTGTAACTGGCATGGGCCGCAAGCATCAAACGTCCAGCCCGCCGGAGATTCCTTTCGCGATCTTGGCGCGCGGCCTTTAATGCCGTCACAAACCTCTCCACCCGTTGGTTTTCCAAAATGTGATGCTCCGCCGCGGAACGTATTGCATATTGTTCAGCCGGGTCAATCCGCGTCACCGTGTCCGCCGTACGCCCGTAGCGCCGGAGAAAATCCTGTCCGGACATCGCACGCGGCAGCATGGGCCGCAAATACCGCCGGTAAAAGTTCGGCCGCACATTGGCCAGATAACCGCCGGTCGGATCCGCTTTCAAGCCCAATTCCCGCGCCATGGCGCTTATGATTGCGTGGGCCATAAAGGCTGCCACCCGCACCCGCGTATATGCACTCCCTGCCACTGAATGTTTCACGCCGCTGCTGATAGCCGCGACCGTCGTCCCCTCCGGCAGGTCTTCGTAGCCGATGATGGTGTGCGGCTGGCATTTCAGCAACAGGAGTTTCCCCTGCCGGCCCAGCGAGCTGGCCATCTGATCCATGATGCCACAGGGAGCCTGGGCGATTTGATTTTCCACTTTTTGGGCCAGCACCGCCGTTTCCAGTGGATCCAGCGTAAGATGGTAAGCCCCGGCAACGGCATTCAGAGCTGCCACCTCCAGTGCCGCACTGCTCGATAGCCCCGCCCCGATGGGTACATTGGAATAACAACAGATGTTGGCCCCTTTGGTTCGCCCCGTGAGGTGACGATGCTTGGCCAGTACCCAGAAAATTCCCGCCACATACGCCGCCCAGTGATCCTTGCCGGCAAATCGAACCCGAATGGCGCAGTCCTCCAGCAGAGATCCTGAACCATAAAAATCATCCAAACTCATGCGAAAACTCGTCGGCCCGCTGTTTGAATCCGCGGTATTGTTGTAGCTCTTAACGACCAGCCAACGATCGGCCCGTCTTTGCACCAGCGCAGCGGTGGCCAGAGCCAACGGCATCTGGCAAACCAGCGATCCCGTGTAATCCGCAATTCCACCCATGATATCCAGACGTCCCGGTGCCTGACCGATATGCGTTTCTCCATTCAGAACAGATCGCCAGTCCGAGTCCGCACGGATTCTGGCCAGCAGTTCGCCCACCAGCGGCGGCAATCCGCGATCTGCTGAACCGACCAGATCTGGTCGTTCATGAGAAACCATATTCCCTCCAGCGTTGAGTCACACGGTCCACGGTGTCGTCATCCATTACAAGTTCCTCCGGCCACTCACGTACCTGCCCCTCCCCCACACATTTCTTCGTGGCATCAATACCGAGTTTAGAACCCGCGCCAATCGCCGGAGCGGCGTGGTCCAGAATGTCCAGTGGGCCATCCACAATAACCGTGTCCCGCCGTGGATCCACATTAGCCGCCACGTGAAACATCACATCATCCACACTATGCACATCCACATGTTCATCCACCACCACAATCATCTTGGTCCAGGCCATCTGCCCCGCCCCCCACACCGCATGCATAACCTTGCGCGCATGATACGGATATTCCTTGCGAATTTTGATAAAGGCGCAGTTGTGAAACACTCCGAACATCGGCAGTTCATAATCAAGGATATCCGGAATCATCAACCTCAGCAGCGGCAAAAATATGCGCTCCGTCGCCTTGCCCAGATAAAAATCCTCCTGCGGCGGCTTGCCCACAATGGTGGTCGGATAAACAGGATTGCGCCGATGGGTAATCGCCGTCACCCGAAAGACGGGGTACTGATCCGCCAGGGAATAAAAGCCGGTATGATCACCAAACGGGCCTTCCAGTACCGTTTGCTCTGGATCCACAAAGCCTTCAATGACCATCTCGCAATTCGCCGATACTTCCAACGGAATCGTTTTGCACGGCACCAAATCCAGCCCACGCCCCATTAAAAAACCCGCAAAAAAATGTTCATCTACGCCCGCCGGCAACGGAGCAGTGGCCGCATAGGGCAGCACGCTCTCGCCGCCCAGCGTAATGGCCAGAGGGCAAGGCTTGTTCATAGCTGCCCACGCCCGAAAATGCCTGGCCCCATCGTGATGTTTATGCCAGTGCATCGCGGTAAGCTTCTTATCCAGCACCTGCACACGATACATGCCCAAGTTGCGGGATCCCGTCTCCGGATGCTGCGTGACCACCTGCCCAAGCGTAATATATCTTCCACCATCCTTGGGCCAGCATTGAATAATGGGCAGTCGCGTCAAATCCGCTGTATCGGTCAGCACCACCTGCTGACACAGCGCAGCACCCGTGCGGATTTTCGGTGCGTAACCGCCAATTTTGAGCAGATCCAGCCCTTTTTTTAACTTATCCATCAACCGGGTGGGCATTTCAGGCCGCAGCAATCCCGCAATGCGCCCCGCCAATTCGTCGAGATGTTCGCATCCCAAAGCCTGATGCACCCGCGGAAAAGATCCAAACGTATTAATCGCCAGCGGAATATCGCTACCCCGAACCTGTTCAAAGAGCAACGCCTGATTCACACCCGCCGTGCCATGCTGCGGATTGGGAGCTGCAAATGGAGCCTTGCCCACAGCCGGATACTGGCCATCGCGAGTCGGCGATTTGCTCACACGATCGGTGATCTCCGCGATTTCCAATACCGGATCCACCGGAGCGGTAATGCGGCGCAGGTCGCCTTGAGATTCCAGCACTTGGAGAAATTCTTGCAGCGTATCGTATGGCATGAGGCTATCGTCACTCCAAATTCATTCCAACAGCGAGATTATACCGTTGAATGCCAACCGATGGGTAGCCACGGTCTTAGGTGTGGATGTTTCCCACACGCTCTTGTGATTGCAGGCCACTACGGGCTCACTACGGACCACCACGGCCGGGGGACGGCATCAGGTCGAGACGTATCATGGGTGAGACCACGATGATGTGGTTGATATTCCGGCGGTGAGCCTGCGGGAATTGCCTGGGCGTGCAAGACTCCGACGAGAGTAGCGTTTACAATGCTAAAGTGGCCTGATAGCGCCAGCCGTAACAGGAAGCCAAGTATGCCCACGATGAACTGGTACTGCTGCAACGGCCCGTGGGCCAGTCATGAACTCCGCGGCCATTGCCGCCAAACGGTGTGGGCCAGAATGTGCATCGCAGGGTGTTTGGTTTTTCTGACCACGCTGCTGATCCCGTGCTTGCCAACCAATGCGGCTGCCAAACCGACCATTGAGTTTCTCGCCGCGGGTCTGCCGTATCCGGGCAGTACCGATGTGGGTTCCATGGCCACCCGACGCGTGCTGCGGGCCTTTCGAAAAAAATATCCGCAATACAGGATCAAAGCCTTTGCCATGCCGACCATTCAAGGATCGTCCATGGATACCGGCCCGCTGATGGCCATTGCCGCAGGCATGCCCCCAAATGCCCTTTACGTGAACTTTCGGCAGTCTTCCACCTATATTGAACACGGATTTTTGGCACCCATGGAAGTGCTGTTGGCCCGCGTGCTTAGCAAGAACGCCGCACTGCGGCACGTGAACGCTCAGGGGCGGTGGCTGGCCAATCCCCGTCCCGTTGAAATCGCCCAAGCCCTGAAACTCATGCGCCGGCGGGTACCCAAAACCGCCTGGCCAGTGATTTATCGCCGCGGCACCGGCCGAGAAAAGCACGTTTGGTCGATGCCCACCAGCATCTTGGTTACCGCCTTGCTGTATCGCAAGGATCTTTTCCGGGCCGCGGGTCTCAATCCGCGCCAGCCGCCACGCACATGGACCCAATTACTTCAAGATGCCCGCAAGCTGACCATTCCATCCAGGCGGCAATACGGCATCGCGTTTGGCGGTGGGCGCGACATCAGTTACAGTATTTTCCCGCTTTTGGCATCCAATAGTTCTCGAGTCATTGAACGAAACTCCATGGGGCGGTGGCATTCCGTTTACGATTCACCGCAAACCGCTCAGGCCATCTATTATTTTTGTAAACTCGCCAAAGGTCGCTTTATGCGTGATGGACACACCATTCATGGAGCCGCCTATGTCGGTGTCAGTGGCGCGGGCAATATGTACTGGCTTTGGAGTCAGGGCCATATTGCCATGATGTTTGGCACCCTTTCGCAGGAATTAATCCAGGCCACCAACCCTCAGATTGTGGGTATTGCTCCGGTGCCACATCCGCCCGGGGGTGCCAGCAGCGGTGAATTAAACGCGACCATGCTCGGCGTATTTGCCAAATCCACACCCCAACAGCAAATCGGCGTGATGCGCTATATCTGGTTTATCACTGGCCGGCAAGCCCAGCGGCTCAGCGTGCAAACTTTTGTGCAGTCCGGCTACGGGCAATTCGTGAATCCTGATCTGCTGCGACGTTTTGGTTACACTTGGCTGCTGCGGCAAGTGCCCGCCGGATGGGCCACAGCCTTTGACACCGCACTGGCCAACGGCGTGCCGGAACCTTACCAGCACAATACCCAGAACATTTATTCTCCCATGTCCACTCCCATTAACTCCGCTTTGGAGGAGAACCTGGGCAACCTGCCGCAGAGCCGGGCGATCCCACAAATCAACCGCTTGCTCAAGCAGGCCTCGCAGCGCATCGATTATCAATTGCTGGGGGCCATACCGCTAAACGTCATCCGGCTGCGGAGATTTATTGCCATGATGACTATTTTGGTGATCGGTGCCGTGTTTTTGTTTGAGCTATGGCGTGTGTGGCAGTATTTCACCCGCGCTGACGCGATTTTTACCAGCCGAGCA
Organism: Phycisphaerae bacterium; assembly: GCA_013044065.1. Classification (GTDB taxonomy): domain Bacteria; phylum Planctomycetota; class Phycisphaerae; order WQYP01; family WQYP01; genus JABEVA01. Next base: position 1,741 of record JABEVA010000254.1, on the reverse strand, counting down.
CCGTGGCGGCGGTTTCTCGGCGGGTATACCCTGCTGCTGCCGGCCTTCCTGTTGATGATTTTGTGGGCCTATCTTCCACTGGCCGGCGGACTGGCCATGGCTTTTTCCCATTTTGAACTGGTCCAACACAGCACTTGGGCGGGGGTGGACAATTTTGCCAAGGTGCTTTTTGATGCCCGCTTCTGGGGTTCCTTCGGGCGCACCATTTATTTTGTGGCTCTGACCATCGGCCTGGGATTCTGGCCCCCGATTCTGCTTGCCATTTTGCTCCAGGAAGTTCCCACCGCCACACTCAAATATATTTTCCGCACCGTCTACTATCTTCCCTCAGTTATCAGCGGCGTGTTGATTATGTTTCTGTGGCGGCAACTCTATGATCCATCCAAATACGGCGTACTCAACCACCTTCTGCTGATGCTGAATCTGTGCGGCGCAATACCCGCCACTGTCATAAAGCTGCTGGCGCTGGGCTTGTGGATTTCATTGATTGCGTTGCTCATGATGCTGCCGATTCGAATTCAAGAAATGAGCCGGCCCGTCAAAGCCGCTTTGTGGGTCGTGGCGGGCACCCTGGTCGCCGTGACGCTGCAACCGGTCGTAATTCGTCTCATCGGCGGCGGACCGATGGCCGGGCTGGACATGTTCAAATCGCTGATCGGCCCCTTCCATATAGCCCCGCTGGGATGGATACAATCGCCGGATATAGCCATGCTCTGCGTGGTATTACCTACAATTTGGGCTGGTTCCGGCGCGGGGTCCATTTTGTACCTGGCAGCGCTTAAAACCGTTCCCGACGAACTCTATGAAGCGGCAGAAATGGACGGAGCACGTATTTGGCATAAAATATTTTATATCACTTTGCCGCAATTGAAGTATCTGATCGTCATTCAATTTATTGCTGCCGTCATCGGCACTTTTCAAGGCGGCACCGACTACATTCTGGCCTTAACCGGGGGCGGACCGAATCACTCTACTCTTATTATTCCTCTGGAGATTTTCTTCCGCACCTTCCTTAAACTCCAATTCGGCGTGGGTACGGCCATGGCTTGGCTCCTTGGCATTATTCTAATCTGGTTTACCGCCACGCAACTCAAAATGCTTTCCAAGGCGGAATTCAAGGGTGGTCGATAGCACAACTACGGAGCAACTATGCCCATTATTTCCCAAGCCGAAACACGTAATTTGCGCGGTAAGTTACTTCGCTTGGGCATTATCATCATACTGACCATCGGCGGCGTCACCATGATTTATCCCTTCCTGCTGATGCTTTCCGGTTCCATGCGCAGTGAAATGGATTCATCGAGCCTGGGCTTGATTCCCTCTTTTTTAACCAGCGACAAAAGCCTTTATCGTAAATTTCTTGAAACCAAATACAATCAAGACGTTCAAGCCCTTAATCAGGATACCCACCAGCATGCTTACACCTTTAATGACGCACACGTACCCGGCCGAATTATTCCTGGCCGAATTGCCGACCTTCGCGATTTTCTCCGACAGGTAAAAATTTCCCGTAACTGGTGGGTGCTGGGAGGAATTGCCGGCTTCAACACCATTCCATCCAACCTGCGGCGGTTGCGGGCGCGGCTGGCCCAAGAGTTTCACGGCAACTTGCAGGCCTTTGGCCGAGCCGTTGGCGATCCCATTATACCTCACGCGGCCAATAATCGAACATTATCAAACATCTGGAAATTGAGCGTGAGGGTGGTCTTGAGTGCCTCCTGGTGGCGCGTGTTTATGGCGT
>JABEVA010000253.1 GCA_013044065.1 Phycisphaerae bacterium | reverse complement strand
GTACCAGCGTCTTGCCGATGAGATAGCGCGCGAGCACCGCCGTAACCACCGGCAGTTCGGTTCGGTGCAGACGTTTAAGGGGTCGAGGGCTCATGCGGTCAGTCAGAAGCGAATTCCTGGCTACCGGAACTGTCAGATTGAGATGTTACCGCCGCGGATCGCAGTTATTCGCGAACCGGTTGCGTCAGGCGCAATCCGGGGATGAAATGCGAATTCAAAAATTCAACGGGATGCAAAAGCTCTGCCGCGAACGGCAGAGCTCCCGCAATCCGACTCAGACCAAATCCAGGCTCACCACCTGGAACGGTTGTTACCGCCACCATCGCTACGGGGGCGCGGCTTGTCAGTGGCCATGTTCACCTTGAGGGGACGACCGCCGACATCCTTGCCGTTCAGTTCCTGGGCTTTCTCCGCTGCCGCCTGCGTGGCAAACGTGATGAACCCAAAGCCCTTGGGGCGGCCTGTGTCACGATCCATGATCAGGGCCACTTCGGAAATTTCACCGTACGGGGAAAACATCCCGCGCAGTTGGGCTTCATCCATCGTATAGGGAAAATTACCGACATAAAGTTTATTCTGTTCCATTGCAATCTCTCTAAAGTAATTGATAATTCAAACGTTCGTTCTCAACTGCAGCCGGCGACATTGAAATCATCAGAAGCCATCTCGAAAACAACGTGAGCGCCGGCGGAACGCGACGGGTAGTGGCGGGAAAGCAGGGTGCACACGGGGAAGTACATGAGTATTTCGAGCCGATGCGTAACAAGGTTTTGCCAGGCGCAGCGGTTTTCGAGATGGCTTCTGAATATCGCAGTTTGTGTAAGAACGTATCTTTGTACCACGCCCCGGATGATAAAGATAGTAAAAGCAGGGCTATAGGCAAAATATTGGCATTTTCGACCGAAAAGCCCCGTATAAACGGACAAGATCAATAATTCATCAATCCGTTTCCGCTACTCGCTTTTTCGCATTTTTGCGCCCATCTGCCTCTCGCCACGCCCATTATTGAGCATATTGTCCGGTCATCATCCGGCCGCAGAACCCAGCCAGGTTTTGCAACTTGGCTGGAGTCCTGAAGATTATGTTCTTCCTGTTTATGTCAAAGACGACGATATCAACCGGAGCCGGTAGGATTGCAATCGGCAAACACCAGTCAAATTGGAGCGTAGGATATTCATCAATGGTTTCCTTTGCCACCGAAGCCGGCCGCGCTGCATGCCAATCTGAATCGCGGAATGCCCTCAAACGGCATCGGGCGGATCAGTAAGCGCTGGGGGCGGTAAAGGCGGCGGCGGATTCGGGTTGCTGGGCCTCGGATTGCCCACGGCCGCCTTGGGATAGCGCCACCATCGCCATACCGGGATACTTGTATGAGTGCTTTTCTCTGTGCGCAAAGCACCAACCCCATTAACGACAGGTAACAACATGGCCAGCCATCCATTCTCGCCGTGGCACTATTTGACAGTCGGATTGATGTTCGCGATTGTCGTCCCTTGGTTCATTTGGCACGCAACCGGCCAGACTCAAACGCCGGATCTGCAACAATTTAATACCGATCCCTCGTGCAGCGCGGCCAATCTCCTGGAGGGAGACGCCGCCCAGCAAGGTGCGTGTACTGTTGCCTTTGTGCCCGTTGAAGGCAAAAGGTCGGTTACGGAATACAGGCCAACAACAATGCCACATCAAAAACATTTGATATCGGTCAGCACGGGGCTTGCGGACAATCCGACGTTTCAGATTGTCGGCCCCGATGTACTGCCGGATGTCACCATAGGCAAATCGCTCTACGTGTTGATATTCCGCCGGCAGATCGTCATGTCGCTGATCAATGGGCAGGCTGTCGAAACGGTTAACAATCCGGACAATACTGCGAGCACCAATACTTTTCGCAAAGTTTTGACTGTGCTGTCCCTGTTATTCGCTGCCGGCGCATTTTTTATCGCCGTAAAGATGCTGTTTTTCCCGCAGTCGGATAATTTACAGGCAACTTGAAAGCCACACGCAAACTGCGGCGCCTGGTTGGGCCGCGCAGCCACCATCAGTTAGCTCATATACAAACCGCCATTAACGTTAATGGTTTGCCCGGTGATGTAACCGTTATGCGCAAGCATCACCGCCACCTCGGCCACCTCTCCAGTCGTGCCGAAGCGTCCCACCGGAATCCGCTCCGGTCGCGCTTGCGGATTGTCAGCAATCATCTCCGTTGCAATCAAAGCTGGCGCAATGGCATTCACCGTGATGCCTTCCCTGGCCAGTAGAGAGGCATAGGAGTGGGTCAAGCCTAAAATACCCGCTTTCGACGCGGTGTAATGCGGACCGATGATGCCGCCCAGTTGCGCCGCGGCCGAGGACATGTTGATGATACGCCCCCATCCCACGGCTCGCATGCCAGGCAGCACCGCCTGCGTGACGAGAAACACGGACTTCAGGTTCACATCCATGATCTTGTCCCAAGCTTCTTCGGTGATTTCCTCCAGGGGCTGGGGATGAGCGGTGCCCGCGTTGTTGACCAATATGGTCACCGCTCCAAGTTCTCCTTCGATGGACTTGACCATTCGGGACACATCGCCGGCGACCGAGACGTCGGCATGCACCATCATGCAACGGCGATTGCAATTTTCCACCTGGGAACTCACCTGCTTGGCTTCACTCTCGCGGCTGTGGTAGTTGACGGCGATGTCTGCGCCCGCTTCGGCAAGCGCCAGGGCAACGGCACGACCGATGCCACGACTACCGCCCGTGACAAGAGCGACTCTGCCGGTCAAATGGAGTGTACTCGTCATCACATTGATCTCCCGGGTGCAGGATATCGGTCCCGCGATGATTCAATCATGGCCGATCGCGCGGTCCAACACCCAAGTTCACCGGCGGCTTTGGAGCGCAGCAGCCCGGCGGTTGCGGCTGGCAATTGCAGCGAGTATCGTCGTTCCACACAAACAATGCCGGCCCGGAATCGCGGTGAATATCACCGCTCCTGCGAAAACAGCAGCGTTTAAGCATAGTACCTCCCGGTGCTTGCGGCTGGCGTGATCAAGGCGATTGTTACAGGTCAATGGCCAAGGTCGAAAAGCACCGTCCAAAACAGTACACTGTTACCCCGGTTTTTTGGCCCGCACCCAGAGGAATGCCCATGTCCCGCAACTACCTGTTCACCTCGGAATCGGTCTCGGAAGGCCACCCGGACAAGGTGGCGGACCAGATCTCGGACGCTGTCCTGGATGCCATGCTGGCCCAGGACAAGCGCTCGCGCGTGGCCTGCGAAACCTTGGTAAAAACCGGCATGGTGATCGTGGCCGGCGAGGTCACCACCGATGCCTGGGTGGACCTGGAGCAACTGGTGCGCAAGGTCATCAAGGACATCGGCTACACCGCCGAGATGGGTTTCGACTGGGAAACCTGTGCGGTACTGAATGCCATCGGCAAGCAGTCCGGCGACATTGCCCAGGGTGTGGACCGCAAGAGCCCCGAGGAACAGGGCGCTGGTGACCAGGGCCTGATGTTCGGCTATGCCACCAATGAAACCGACGTACTCATGCCCGCGCCCATCACCTATGCGCATCGCCTGGTGAAACGCCAGGCGGACGTGCGCAAGAGCGGCAAGTTTCTGTGGCTGCGGCCCGACGCCAAGAGCCAGGTGAGTTTCCGCTACGAAAACGGCAAGGCGGTGGGGCTGTCCGCGGTGGTGCTCTCCACGCAGCATTCACCGGAGGTGGCCTACAAGACCCTGCAGGAAGCGGTGATGGAGGAAATCATCAAGCCGGTGCTGCCGAAGGAATGGATCACACGCGACACCCAGTTTCACATCAATCCCACGGGCCGCTTCGTGATCGGCGTACCGATCATCGCAGCAAGC
>JABEVA010000252.1 GCA_013044065.1 Phycisphaerae bacterium | reverse complement strand
GTCCCTCAACTTCGATGCGATCATAGACATTGACCGCATATCAGTCGAATAAATTGCGATAATATGACTCATCACTTATAATTATGTTATGACATACGAGCAATTAATGACATTTCTGGCCGTGGCAGATTCGGGTGGCTTTAGCGCTGGAGCCAAACTCCAGGGCATCAGCCAGCCGGCGGTTTCGATGCAGATGGCGCTATTGGAGAAATCTCTGGGCTTACGTCTGATGGATCGACAGCCACGCGGGATTGTGCTAACGGAGGCAGGCGTCACGCTGGTGCAATACGCCCGACGGCTTTCTGAACTTTTCGCACAAACCGAACACGCCATCGCCGACATACGCGATCTTAAACAGGGCCGTCTGGCCATCGGTGCCAGCACGACCATTGGGGCCTATTGGTTGCCGACATTGCTGGCGACTTATCGCCAATCACATCCGGGCGTGGAGCTTTCCGTGCGTATCGCCAATACCGCAGAAGTCCAGCAGGCGTTATTAGATGGCACGCTGCATCTGGGATTTACGGAAGGCTCGGCGGAACATCCGGAATTGGCCAGCAAGGTCTTCTGGAAGGATCAATTGGTGCCCATTGTTCCGGCCGATCATCCCCTGACCAAACGCAAGCGCATCACACTGGAAATGGTGGCCAATGAGCCGCTGATAATCCGTGAACCAGGATCGGGAACCCGCACGGTTTTGGAGCAGGCGGCGGCCAAACGCGGCGTGACGCTCAAGCCATTTCTAGAAATCGCCAGCACCGAGGCCATTAAAGCTCTGGTTGCCGCCGGAGCCGGCGTCGCCGTGATCTCCGCGTTGGCAATCGAAGATTCTGCGGCCACGTCCCACTTCAAGGGGGTTGTGGCCTTGAGTCTCGCCGATGGACGCATTGAACGCCCCCTGCATATCCTATGGGCCAAAAATCGGCATTGGAGCGGACCAGTGGAGCAATTTGTGGCATTGCTTCGCAAAAAGGCCAAATTTATCGACGCTTGATTCCTCCGTCACCATCGGTTTTAATACTCCACCGTTGCAGCAGATCATGGGTTGAAGGAGTTGCGCGTAATGGATTTTGATGCCAAAAAGTTATTGGATCGCAAGGCACTAAAAGAAAAAGGCTTGGGATTCCACCAGGAGTTTAAGAAATTCCTGTTTCAGGGAAATGCACTTTCGCTGGCCATCGGCGTGATCATCGGCGGTGCCTTCGGCGGGTTTGTCGGCAAAGTAAACGCTGATCTTATCATGCCGATCATCAACTTGTTTTTACCCAATGGGTCGTGGCGCACGGCGGGCATTACCATCGGTCATGTTCCGAAACTCAACCCAGCGACGTTCAAGCCCATTCTTGACCCGAAAACGCATCAGGTCATTATGGAGCCGGTAAAATTGCTGATTGGCGATCTGGCCAACACGTTTCTGACGTTAATTATTACCGGACTGGTCTGCTTCATCGTCATTAAACTGCTGGTAAAGGCTCCGCCTCCGCCCCCCCCCGCTCCACCACCGCCGCCGACAAAATCGTGCGCGTTCTGTCTGGATACCATTCCAGCCGCCGCCACCAAATGCAAAAGCTGCTGCAGCGAACAGCCGGCAACCACTTAGTGCGAGGTGTCTTCGCGGTTGATCGCGGGCATGTTGCGGTGTGGTGATTTGACAATATGACCAATTGCGCCTATTTGGTTGGCGTCATGAAGCGACATATTGCCTATCGCCGAACCGAGAAACCTTTGGCCAACGGAACCAATGGAACGCCACGTTGGGTGATGATCCCGGTTATGGGCGTTACCACATTGCTGGTGCTGGCCATTATTTCCGGGTCGCAAAGCACAGAAGTTCTCTCAACGCTTTTTAATTGTTCCTGGGCCGGGGTGATTCTTCTGCCGGCGATATTGCTGGGCTTGGCGATGACGCATCGGTTACGTGAATTGCCGATGATGAAGCTTTCTCCATGGCCACTGGGGTTTCGACTGATATTGTCGGCATCTCTGGGAATGGGGGCATTGAGTTTAGCTACGCTGGCATTGGGAAGTTTCGGCCTGATTTCCGGCCCGGCGTGCGGCGGGCTATTGATTATCTCAGCCGCCGCCGGATATCCTTTTGCCAGACAGCTTAAGCCGGAATTACAATTTCTGCTTCGCCCCATACAACGCCGACACTGGTTGATACTATTGGGTTGTATTCCCATTGCCGTACTGCTGATCGCCGCAACGTTTCCCGCCGGAACATTATGGCACACCGAAGGCAACGGTTTTGACGTACTGGAATACCACCTGCAATTGCCCCGGCAATTTCTGGCCCTGCACAACACGTCGCCGGTGCATGAGAACATTTATTCCTATATGCCATTGAATATGGAAATGTTGTATCTGATCCTGGCGGCGGTGGCAAAATCCGCGGTCGGAGCGGGGTATATTTACGCGCTGGTATTTGGCGCACAAATATTACATGTTGCCGTTACACTCATGGCGTGGTAAGCACCAATAGTGCCGCGAGAATACGGCCCGGGGCTTTGATGTTCAGTGGTGCCAGCAATATTCCCCCAGCCGCCATGAGTGTAACGGCAACATGTAATATTTGTGCGCCAAATACCAGCGCGTAAATATAC
>JABEVA010000251.1 GCA_013044065.1 Phycisphaerae bacterium | reverse complement strand
GGTTTACCGGTGGCCGCCACGCCCGGGTCGCCGGTAAATATCAAACTCACCACTCCAGAAGATCTCCGGCTGGCCCAGGCGCTGGTTCCGCCGCCCCAACCGTCGGCCAGTAGATGGGAGGTTTCCCCCTCATGAGTACGAATACCGACATTTCCCAACTTTTTGAACAAACCGCCGACGTGATGGCCATTTTGGGTGCTAATTCGTTTAGGGTGCTGGCCACACGAAAGGTGGCCCGCCTGCTGCACGAGTGCCCACGCAGTGTGGAGGAATTAGCCGGCAGCGGTGAACTCGACAATATGCCGGGCATAGGCAAACATTCCGCGGAAAAAATCCGTGAATATCTACGTACCGGCCACATCGGCGAATTTCAGGAATTGGTCGGGCAAGTTCCACCCGGCGTGCTGGGCATGATGAATATCTCCGGTGTGGGCGTGAAATCCGCCGCGTTGTTCTGGCGCGAAGCGGGCATTACCACCATCGAAGAACTGCGCCAGCGGCTTGACGATGGATCGCTCCTGAACCTGCCCGGCATGGGGGCGAAAAAACTGGCTAAAATAAAGGAGAATCTGGCTTTTTCCACCGCCCAGGCCAGCCGGCAACGACTCGGCGAAGCCCTGCCCATCGCCCGCGAATTTTGCCAGTTGCTCCAGACCATCCCCGCCGTCCGGCGGACCGCGTTCTGCGGCAGCTTGCGCCGCGGCCGCGAAACCATCGGAGACATTGATATTCTGGTATGTTCCGATGCGGACGTCCACCAGCAAATCCACGCCACGCTTGGTCGGCACCGGCCAGTGGCGGCCATGCTGGCGGTCGGTGAAAAGAAAGTCAGCTTCCGCACGGATCACGGCCTGCAGGTGGATATCCGTGTGGTACCCACGCCAAGTTGGGGTGCGGCCATGCAATACTTCACCGGCAGCAAGGAACACAATGTTCGCCTGCGGGAACTGGCCGCGTCTAAAAATCTTAAATTAAACGAATGGGGTTTGTTCGCGGGCGAAAAGGCCATCGCCGGCGAAACGGAAGAGGACATCTATGAGGCATTGGGACTGGCCTGGATTCCCCCTGAAATGCGCGAAGACCGTAGAGAAGTGGAACTGGCCCAATTGATGCGGGACCACGCCAAAGCGGAACTGAAAGCCACTTTTCCCTTTCTGGCAGATGCCCCATGCACCTGGCAAACCTTGCAGGCAGGCGATATCCGTGGCGATCTGCACACGCATACGGTGGCCAGCGATGGCACACGTACCATCGCCGAGATGGTGGCCGCGGCAAAACGTCTCGGATATGAATACATCGCCATCACCGATCACAGCAAATCGCAAATTCAGGCCAATGGACTAAACCCCCAGCGGCTGCTGGAACACATTGCCGCCATCCATGCCGTGGCCCGGGATGTTCAGGGCATCCGCGTATTGGCCGGTGCTGAGGTGGACATTCTCGCCGATGGCACCCTGGATTATGAAGACGATCTGCTGCAAAAATTGGACTGGGTGGTGGCGTCACCACATGCCGCCCTGACCCAGGAAGCAGATGCGGCCACCGCCCGGCTGGTGCGGGCGGCCGCCCATCCTCTGGTGCATGTGCTGGGCCACCCGACGGGACGCCTGGTGGCGAAGCGCCGCGGGCTGGAACCCGATATGCCGCGGGTCGTCATGGCCGCATTGCGCAGCGGCGTGGCACTGGAAATCAACGCCAATGATATGCGATTGGATTTACGCGACACCCATGTGCGGCTGGCGGTCGAGGCCGGAGTACCTCTGTGCATCAACACCGATGCGCATAGCATAGAAGATTTTACGCAAATGGATTACGGCGTTTTAACCGCCCGCCGCGGTTGGGCCAGAAAAGCCAACATCCTCAATACACGCAGTGGCGCGGAATTAGAACAGTGGATTCAGGCTCGGCGCAACACAGACGAATAACCATCACAGGATAACCAAGGCCAAGCCTTTGCCCCAACCATGACCACAAAAAAACCAGGCTGGTGGCCCGAAGGAACACCAGCCTGGGGAGGGAGAGAGAGAGCAAGATCGCTCCAAAAGGCCCAGTGCTATCCGAACCTTTCGCTTACCATAAAAAATCATACCCTTTTTTGTTTGGCCATGCAAGTATCCTTGCAACAGCAACACATCAGACCCATCACCAAACCCATCAACCCTCACCACACCCACACACCCTTTATTGAGCCACCGTGTGCAGGTAAGCATTGGCATTAAGGGCTTTAATGGCGGCGTTCATTTGCGAATCTCCGTGGCCCGAATAATGGTGCGCCGCTCGCACCACCCGCACATGCACCCTGCCCACCCACTGCCGGGAAGCGTGAAAAATACCGATCATTTTGGTTCCTGTGGCCATGGTACAAATCAGTCGCGGCACACGGGTAGGGGTAAGAGTCCAGGTACCCACATGCGGGACTTGCGCCAGGGCACGGGCCAGCAGGCTCGGTGGCAGCCAGTAACGGTTTGGCAATACGTATTGTTTTAACGTGCCATCCGCAGCGGCATGCAGAAAATCCGCAGCGGTTTTGAATTTCTGATTCAATGACCAGGCTCGTGCCAGATAATTGGTGAGGGTTTGCGTTTGCACACGGGCATAAAGTTCCGCCGTGGCATTGGGCGGTAAAAAAAGCCAGTACCTTTTCCACAATTTTTCAAAATCGGCATCATTGGTACCAAATACGCGGGCCCAGGCGAGCGAAGAAGAAACCCCCTGTTGGAACATCCGCAGATAACGGGTAAATGGACCGGCGTATTTTTGATGGTTGGCCCAAGCCAGAAAATAAATCATGGACCACGCTTCATCATAATTGGTGCCCATGAGCACGTCATTCCATTGGCTGTAGGGCATGAGCCGCATTTTATGGATGGAGAGAAATTTGTGATGTCGAATTTCCCATTGGATGAGTTTTTCGCGATACGGGGGAATCCAACCCGTAACGAAACTGTTGCCCGTGAACAAGCCTTCTCCAAAATACTCAGCGGTGCCCTCGTTGGCCCACGGCGGCAACATGCGGCCTAGAAACGCAAACGTAAACTGGTGAAAACCTTCGTGCTGAATAATATGCCACACCTGGTGGGTAATCTTTTGCCCGGCCATGGCCATCAATCGCTGCCCACTATCACCTACGCGGAACTCGCCGGCACTTCCCGGCCACCCGCCGGCGGCATAATACTCCGGATAGTTCTTGAAGATATAAAATGGCTGCTTGGCCGTAACCGCCCCGCCAAAAATAGCGTGCAAGCGGCGTTGATAGGCACCGGCGGCAAAATTCATGCGCAGCCAGATCTGCTGCAGCATGGGCCGGGGAACATCCGCATGAAGCACATAAAAACCCGGCGGATTATAGGTTTTAAGATCCGACGGAAGATCCATCTTCGCCCGCAAAGCCCCAGCCGCGACCAACACGAACGCCGCCAGCAAGATCACCAGCCGGTGAAAATCCAAGGCCGCGTTTTTTGCCGCGCTCATGAAGCGCCCCTTTCCACGTCCAACCGTCAAGAGCGTACTAACCTCCGCCGACTCTGTAAAGCATAGGGCGGAAACCTTCCGGCGGCATTATATTCCATCAGATGCCCCAGACCCACCCGGGGTTCCGCAACGTATCAGGAATTGAGTTTCTCTTCCAAAAGACGACCAACAATTTTCGGGTCCGCCTTGCCATTGCTGGCTTTCATGACGGCCCCCCGAAGAAAACCCAGTGACGCCTGCTTTTTCTTGGGATTGTTGCGATAATCATCCACCGCCTGCGGGTAAGCGGCCAGGGCCTGCTCCACCCAGCGTGCAGTCTGATTTTCGTCGCGCACCTGCAGCAGGCCTTGCTTTGCGGCAACAACTATCGGCTCCAGGCTGGAATCTTTGATCAACTCCTCAAAAATTGTGGCCGCCGCGGTGGCGTTCACCCGACCATCTTCAATCATGGAGGCGAGCTGGGCATATTGACCGGCCTGCACAGGTAAATCGCTGATCAACACGGTCTTGGCCTGAGCGGCGGCTTGTTCGTTGGCTGTTTTGGCGGCGGGACCGAGCAACAAATTGGTGAGCCGCCGAGGGGGTGCACCAAGTTGAATCGCGGCATCAAATAAATCGGCCACAGCACGTTCTTCGGTAATAGCCAAAGCGTCTTTGGCAGTCATGGCATAATTGTGTTCATAGCGTTGGCGGCGCTGCCTGGGCAGTTCCACCACATCTTCGCGCACACGCGATAACCACTCCGATGAAACAGCCAGCGGAACCAGATCCGGATCTGGAAAATAGCGGTAGTCAGAGGCCTCCTCTTTTTCCCGTTGCAGTACCGTCATACCCTTATCATCATCCCAGCCGCGGGTGGATTTGCCCTGATCCGGCATCGCGGCCGGATCGGCCAGCCACTGGGAATATTGCCGCTGGATTTCATAAGCGCAGGCTCGTTCCACCGCCCGAAAACTGTTGAGGTTTTTTATTTCAGTTATGGCGGTTTTGAAAACCTTACCCTGATGAAAAATATGCAAATTAATATTCGGTTCGAAACGTATATGCCCCTGCTGCATAATACCTTGAGATACGCCTAGATAACGGCAAATGCGGCGCAATTCTTCCCCGAAAATTCGCGCCTCTTCGGGGCTTTGAATATCCGGCTCTGTCACAATTTCCAGCAGCGGCGTGCCGGCACGGTTCAAATCCACCTGAGAAAATCCCGGCGCACCCTCATGAAGGAGTTTACCGGCATCTTCTTCCAAATGGGCGCGGCGAATCCGTATGGCTTTTGCGCTGCCATCCGGCAGAGAAATTTCCACCAGACCGGCACCGCATAAAGGCATATCGTATTGGCTGATCTGGTAATTTTTAGGCAAATCCGGGTAGTAATAGCTTTTGCGGTCCCATTTGGTCTGCTTCGCCACGGCACAGTTCAAGGCCAATCCGACCATCATCGCCATTTCTACGGCCCGGCGGTTGATGACCGGCAACACGCCCGGCAAACCCAGTACCACAGGGTCCACCTGCGTGTTGGGTGCCCCGCCGAAGCCATTGGCTGCTCCAGTGAACATCTTGGATTTCGTCGCCAACTGCACATGAATTTCCATGCCGATAAGGACTTTGTATTGCGGATCAGATTCAACAACCATGGTGACTCCAAACGGCCCAGGGCCGGACATATCCATCATTTCTCTATGCCGTGATTTCCCGCAGCGCTGCTGCCAGGGCGTCTATATCCTCCGGCGTATTAAAGTGGCCCGGACTTAAACGCACGGTGCCTTCCGGGAAGGAACCAATTTGTTTATGGGCGTAGGGCGAGCAGTGCAGGCCGGGACGTACGGCCATGGAAAAGGCCTCATCCAAAATACCTCCGATTTCATGGGGACTATGGCCGTCCACGTTGAAGCTGATGGTGCCCACGCGATTGGCCGCGGCGTTGGCACCCGTAGGACCATAAACGAAGACGCCGGCAATATCACCGGCCGCGTCCACAAACCGCTGCACCAATTGACGTTCATAGGCGAGAATCTTTTCCGGCCCGTAACTGTGCACGTATCGCGCCGCCGCCGCCAGACCGGCCACTCCCACAGTGTTGGGGGTGCCTCCCTCAAGGAAATAGGGGAAAATGCGGGGTTGCAGCGGACTCGACGAATCGCCGCCGGTGCCTCCTTCGCGGAATGCCGCCAGATCCGCCACGGCCACGCTGGTATGCACGTAAAGCCCTCCGGTTCCGGTTGGCCCTAAAAGCGATTTATGGCCCGGAAAAGCCAGCATATCAACATGTTGCCTCACTACGTCAATTGGAACAACACCCATGGTTTGGGCGGCATCGAGTAAAAATTTCACATTGTGATTCCGGGCAATGCGGCCCACTTCCGGAGCGGGTTGTATGGTGCCCAGCACATTGCCAGCATGGCTTAGGGCAATCAGCTTGGTTTTAGGGCCAATGGCCCGCTGGACATCCGCCGGGTCAATCACTCCGGTCTGCGGCGAAAATTCCACGCGAGTAAGGGAGATAAAACCCGCATCGGCCATGGCCTGCAACGGCCGACTGACGCTGTTGTGTTCCAGAGTCGTGGTAATGACATGATCCCCGGCACGCAGAAAGCCCTTGAACGCGATATTCAGGGCATCGGTGCAATTCATCGTGAAAATCAGACGATGGGAATCAGTCCCACCGATCAATTCCGTAAGCTGCCCACGCGCCTGATCGAGCATTTTCTCAGCAGCCACGGCCATACGATGACCTGCCCGCCCCGGATTGGCGGCATCTTTGGCCAGAAATTCGCTCATCGCCTGGCTGACCACAGATGGTTTGGGCCAACTGGTAGCCGCATTATCCAAATAAATGACCGTATCGTTGGTATCCATCGCCGTATTTTACCATCCTTTATTACCGGTCGCTGGAGCTTCCATGGACCGCGGAGGTATTCTAGCGGCAAACCACGCCGCCGCCATCCGCAGCCGGTTCCTTTACCGGCAGGTATGCTGGTGGGCACCCGAATGTGTCGATTTGCCCGCCCGGCGGAAGCAGCGGCAGCGCGGCGACGGCGGTGGGATCAACCCGCCCGGCTTGGCGCAGGGCGAAATCATATAAAATAATGGCCATTACTAATACGACAATATTCGCATTTGCGGCATTGACACGATGACCTTGCGTATGGTATGACATCGGC
>JABEVA010000250.1 GCA_013044065.1 Phycisphaerae bacterium | reverse complement strand
GCCGCCCAAACCAGGCTCGCATCCTGCCGCTGAAATCCCCGGCTATCTCTCCCGCCAGATGAGGATGTACGCCAATAGCCCCGTAAACCTGGGAATAACTCTCGACCGCCTGCACCACCCTTAGGTGATCTTCCGGCCCGGTCCCAATGGTGATCATACCCTCAACACCCGCCGCGACCGCCCGCTGCACCACCGCCGCTTGATCCGCCAGCAGAGCCGGATCGGTTAAATGACAATGCGTGTCAATGAGCATGATGGGTACTTACACATCCAGATTTTTCACTTCCAGAGCGTGCTCTTCGATGAAAGCCCGCCGCCGTTCCACGTTTTCACCCATCAGCGTGCTGAACATGGCCTCCGCATTGCTGGCTCCTTCCAGCGTGACCCGCAGCAGCGTGCGGCGGCTGGGGTCCATCGTGGTAATCCACAGTTCCTCCGCGTTCATCTCCCCCAGGCCTTTGAACCGTTTGATTTCAATGCCCTGTTTGGCTATTTCATGCACAGCGCCAACCAGATCACCCACGCCGGCGATGTCCCGCCGATATTCGGCTCCGTTTTCAATCAGGTAGCGGGTCATTTTGCGCTCGCCACTGTCCGTTTCCTCCAGACGCAGGAAATAATCACTCATCGGCAGGTCGGCGGCTTTGAGCTTTTCAAAAAGCTTCTCAAGCTCTTTGTTTTCGTGCAGCTCTTCGTTCTTTTCAAGGCGTTTGGCAGCCCGCTTTTTAGCCTCCGCCGCTTCAGCAACCGCAGCCCGGGTTTTGGCATCCGTATGACCGTTGCCGTTGCCAGGGGTGGCCGAGTCGGCCGGTTCCACAGACCTGGCCGCTGCTTCCAGCTCGGCCACGCCGTTCCTTTCCGAAAATGCCCCATATTCTTCGCTGGTCCAGAAGAAATACTCCTTCGAATCCAGTATCACACGATGCATCGGCAGCGTGCCCCGCTCTTTACGCAGATCCAGAAGCTTGGCAAACGGTATGCCGCGCCGCTCACCCACCTGCGCCAGATCCTGCACCTGTTCCAGCGTTTGGATCAGCTTGCGCAAATCACCGCCCTTGATGCGGGTGCCTTCCTGTCCCTTTTTATCGCGGATCACCAGGCTCGTGCCGTCAAGACCCAGATCCAGCAGCGTCTTGCGCATGGCCGCTTCATTACGCACGTATTCCACATGCTTTTTGCGCGTTACCTGATACAGCGGCGGCTGGGCAATATACACCCGGCCGTCCCGCACCAGTTGGTTCATCTGTCGGAAAAAAAATGTCAGCAGCAACGTGCGAATGTGCGATCCATCCACGTCCGCATCGGTCATAATTACCAACTTGCCGTAACGCAGCTTGCTCATATCCATGTCGGCAGCGCCGATGCCGCAGGAAAGGGCCTGCACAATCGTACGTATTTCCTCGTGGCTGAGCATCTTATCGACCCGGGCCTTTTCCACGTTAAGAATTTTACCCTTGATCGGCAATATCGCCTGAAATACCCGGTCGCGGCCGGCCTTGGCGGTCCCGCCGGCGGATTGCCCTTCCACAATGTACAGTTCGGTCGATTCCATGTCGCGGCTCGAACAATCAGAAAGTTTGCCCGGCAGCCCGCCGCTGCTCAACGCCCCTTTGCGCGTCAGTTCGCGGGCTTTGCGGGCCGCTTCCCGGGCTTGCCTCGCCAGCATGCCCTTCTGGATGATGCGCTTGGCATCCCCGGGGTGCTCTTCCAGCCAGGTGGCCAATGCCTCATTGACGGCACTGGAAACAAAGCCCTCCACTTCGCCATTGCCGAGCTTATCTTTGGTTTGACCCTCAAACTGCGGGTTAGGCACTTTAACGCTGATGATCGCCGAAAGACCTTCACGCAGGTCGTCTCCGTTGGGCAGTTCCTTTTCATCTTTGACCACGTTGTTGGTCTTGGCATAAAAATTTAAACAGCGGGTAAGGGCGGTCTTAAAACCCGACAGGTGCGTACCCCCGCCGGGGGTGTTGATATTGTTGGCGAAACTGTGCAGGCTTTCGGCATAGCCGTCGTTGTATTGCATGGCCACCTGCACCGCCAGAGGGTTGTCCTTGCCCGCCTCCTGTCGTTCCAGGTATATCACCTGGTTGTGCACCACTTCCTTGCCCTCGTTGAGTTGCTTGACGAACTGAATAATGCCTTTGGTGTATTTGAATTCGTCCTTTTTCCCGGTGCGCTGGTCTTCCAGGTAAAAGGCCAGACTTTCGTTGAGGTAGGCCAGTTCCCGGCAGCGGGCCACAATCCGCTCATAATCAAAGTCCAGCTCCGCGAAGATCTGCGGATCCGGCTTGAAGGTTACTTTGGTCCCGGTTTTGGCCCGTTTGCCGATGGTTTTGAGTTCCGAGGTTTTAACGCCGCGTTCAAAGGCCATCGAATACACTTTGCCCTCGCGGGCCACCTCCACCTCGGTCCATTCGGAAAGGGCATTCACCACCGAGGCCCCCACGCCGTGCAGACCGCCCGAAACTTTATAACCGCCGCCGCCGAATTTACCCCCCGCGTGCAAGTCGCACATCACCACTTCCAAGGTGGATTTCTTTTCGGTCGGGTGAAGACCGACCGGAATGCCCCGGCCATCATCGGCCACACACACCGAACCATCCGCCTGAATCGTCACCCAGATATTCTGGCAATGACCGGCCATGGCTTCATCCACGGAATTGTTCACAATTTCCCACACCAGATGGTGCAAACCACGCTGCGTGGTATCGCCAATGTACATGCCGGGACGCTTGCGAACCGGGGCCAGCCCCTTGAGGGCCTCAATGGCCGATTCATCATACGCTTCCATCACCACATTACCGGGCTGATCCATAGCCATACTGACTCCTGAACATGGGAAAATTGACCCGACCGGCAGATGAGGTCCAGCACTTCTGGTTTTTTCGATTGCCAACCGTGTCGGATGGGAACATTTACCCTTCCCAAACCATGGCCAGAGTATAAAGCAAGGGGGGCAAAATCACAAGCAGAGGCCGGGCAAAAACCCCCCAAAACGCCGCTTTTCCCAAACAATCCGCAGGGCCGTCCCCGGCCGGCTCCGTTTTCTGATCCCCGCGTCCCCGCCCCCTCTCCAGCCCGGAATACCCGCCCGTTTCCACACCCGGCGGCACGGTCCGCTCGGTTTCAATCCGCTCCGCAGATTTGAGCCGCGGAGAATGGCAGGCCCCCACGACGCACAAGCGTTGTTCATAAGTTTCAATCCGCTCCGCGGCTTTAAGCCGCGGAGAATCAGCGATTGGCCGGAGAATTATCCCGGTTCAGCTTCAATGGGGCCGGGCTTTTACAGCCCGGAATACGCCTTCATGCGAGCGTCGCTCGTCGTGCGGCCCGCAGCGCACTGCCAGCGACAGCCGGCCGCTCGCATCTGCGGCCCAAGGCTTGAGGGAACCACGCGGATCGACGATGATTGCGGCCTACGGCCGGCTGGCGTGGCGATTTGACCGGGCTATTCCAGGTACTCAAAATCGGCCGGTACCCGGCAGGCGGGGATGGGGCCAGGCCGGAGCGTGACTCGCCAGTGATGCGCAGTTTCATTGATGTGCATGACCATTTCGTCGGCACCGGACGGTACGGTGACAGGGTAGTCGAAGATCAGATCTCCGCCGCCTTGACCATGTCGTTCAGGCGTGCCGCATCCTTGATGTCAACGTCCATAGATAACCTCACGGGTCCGCAGGATTTCGTATCGGCGGTAGGGATCCGCGAGCCGGCCCTCTTCCACGAGATCAATTTCCCGACCGGCGAAAAGGGCGGAGAGTTCCTCACGCATCGTAGTGTAGGAGTCGAGCGTCAGGGTGCGCCCCGGGGCAAAACGCACCAGTACGTCCACGTCGCTTTCCGGCAGAAAATCGTCACGTGTAACCGAGCCGAACAGAGACAATTGGACCACGCTCCACCTGCGGCAGAAGTGCTCAATCTGCTTGGAATCATAAAGCCCTTCAATCGTCCGCATCACGAGCCCATGTCCTGAAAAAGCGGCCGGTTTTCAGCTATTTCCGTAATCGGCTTCGGACGGAATGGGGACTACGGCGTGTCGCTGACCCGACAGCGTTAAGCAACCTATCCCGTAACCATCCGGACCGCGGGCAAGACGGCTGCCGCCAAACACTTGGCCACATGGTTATTATACTCGCCGCCCGAGCGTTGTATAACACCTATTCGCCGGGTTACCTGATGAGTTCAAGCTCGGCGGGAACCTCGCGGCGGGCGATGCCGTCGCCGCGCAAACGAACACGCCAGCGCGTCGTTTCAGGAGGTGTTCCAGGTGTCGAACCATGGACGTACATTGTCACTTCGCCGGCTTCGTCGGCCAGAGCTACCGGATGATCGAACAGCAGCCGGCCGCCGCCCATTTGCGCTAATGCAATGTGCTGTCCGGCAACGTGCAGCT
>JABEVA010000249.1 GCA_013044065.1 Phycisphaerae bacterium | reverse complement strand
GGCGCATGGCCGCCATGGGACATGCGCCACCACACGCGACCATTCTTTGGTGTGCAGTTTCACCCGGAGGTAACCCATACCCCCCACGGTGGAAAAATTCTCGAAAATTTCCTGTATCGTGTCTGCAAAGCCGCCGGCACGTGGCAAATGGGCAACTTCTTGGAAACGGCCGTTGAAAATGTGCGCCGCCAGGTGGGTAATGCCCGTGTCATCTGCGGCCTTTCCGGCGGAGTAGATTCCGCAGTAACCGCGGCCCTGCTGCATCGCGCCGTCACCGACAAACTGGTCTGCATCTTTGTGGATAACGGCCTGCTACGCAACAACGAGCGCCAAAATGTTGAAAGCACCTTTCGGGATCACTTTCATATCGACTTACGCACTGTGGATGCCACAGAAGAATTCCTTACCGCTCTTAGCGGCATAACGGAACCACAGCGTAAACGAACCATTATCGGCAAGGCGTTTATCGAGGTGTTCAAACGCGTTGCCCAGGATATCCCCGGGGCTAAATTTCTCGCCCAAGGCACGCTCTACCCGGATGTCATTGAAAGCGGTCACGGCTACGCCCGTAAAGCCGCCAACATCAAGCTGCATCACAATGTCGGCGGCTTGCCCGCCGAATTAGGCTTTGATCTGGTGGAACCCCTGCGTGAGCTTTTCAAGGATGAAGTGCGTCGGCTCGGCGCGGTCCTCGGATTGCCGGAATCCGTCATCTGGCGTCATCCCTTCCCCGGACCGGGCCTGGCGGTGCGCTGCATCGGCGAGATTACCCGTCAAAAACTCGACCTCTTGCGACACGTTGATGAAATTTTTCTCGAGGAGCTTATTGCCGCCGGCTTGTATCGCACCACGGCCCAGGCCTTTGCCGTGCTCCTACCCGTTTCCAGTGTCGCGGTGATGGGCGATGGCCGCAGCTATAATCCGGTCGTAGCCCTGCGCAGTGTGGATTCCACCGATTTCATGACGGCCGACTGGAGCCGTATTCCCTACGACGTACTGGCCCGCGCCAGCAGCCGCATTGTCAACGAGGTTCGCGGCATCAGCCGCGTGGTTTACGATATCACCAGCAAGCCACCGGGAACCATTGAGTGGGAATAGGCCGGTTATAATTCCGGCCGGGACTCTCACCGGCGACACGCCGCCACGCCCGGCTGCATGCATGATGAAGTCGTCCCCGATAAGACCTTTATTTGCGGACCAATTCATGAAATCCAAACTCAATTCAATTCCACCACCGGTACATCCCCATGATGAAGGTTTGCCCCAATCGGTCATTCGCAAACGCCGTCGATTCCGCCACATTGGATATTGGATGCTGCTGTTGGCGGTTCTTTCCGCAATCCCGGGGTGGTTTGTTTATGGTGTGGCCGTCATTCATCCCTTAAGCAGCGGCGGAAGCCATGAAATATTCAGTGCCGTTCTCGGTTACGGCCTGCTCATTATTTCCAGTATCACGCTGGTGCTCGGCTTGTGGTATTTACTCCTGGCCCAGGTTCGCCGCTTGGCACGCATGGTGGAAGGCGGTACAGAGCGCACGGTCTTGAATCCCCTGCGCTGTGCCAACTGTGGATGGCCCTGCGAACCGCCAGACCGCTTTTGCCGCCATTGCGGCAAACCTCTGGGCACTGACGGCAGCCGCATAGGTTCGGTCAGTTAAAGCCCGCCGCTCCTTGGACCAAACCTGATTCCCCCGGTAATATAGGATGCTGAAATGGGCCGCCGCCGGCCCAGCAGCCGCAGCCATGCCACACAGGAGTTGTTATGAATGTGCGTCATCATTTTTATTGGTCACGCTTTACTTTTACCGCCGTCGCCGCCGGGGCTCCGTATGCCACCGGATTGTTTTTAGTCACGTGCCTGACCACCGCTATTGCCACCGCTCATCTAACCGCGTCGGCTGGAAGTTGTCGATACAGCACCCCCGCGCAGCGGACCGCCTCTTACCAATCTTGGATGAAACTGCCTACGATCCGCGTAAAAATGGCCCACCAGGTTTTTATTCTTTCCGTCGCCCGCACTGCGGAGCAACAAAAACAGGGCCTCATGTTTATCCACAAGTTACCCGCCAATCGTGGCATGATTTTCGTTTTTCGCCACGACTGTCGGCCCACATTCTGGATGAAAGATACGTACATTCCGCTGGACCTGATCTACGTAAGCGGCACCGACGTCATTCGGCAACACTACACCAT
Organism: Phycisphaerae bacterium; assembly: GCA_013044065.1. Classification (GTDB taxonomy): domain Bacteria; phylum Planctomycetota; class Phycisphaerae; order WQYP01; family WQYP01; genus JABEVA01. The sequence goes on along the minus strand of JABEVA010000249.1, from coordinate 6,037 downwards.
GGCCGCCAATGGCAACGCCCATCATCTTTATCCGAGTCAACACAAAATTTTATATGCCATTGAAATCTGTGCCGGCCTCTACCATAAGCTGGGACTCAAGATCGGCCAAAAACTGAATTTCCCTCCCGAATTCTTGAAAGCCACGCCGCAGCACTCATGAACCGTCCGAGTTGGCGACGTGTTACCACAACCGTAAGGGGATTGCACTGAAAAACACCTTTTCATCTTCAAACCTGGCGGGCTTTACCCAGGCCGGTGCCAACAACTTTGCCCCCGCTCGCCGGCGCGGCTTATTGCCCCGCACCTTCACCGGCTGGCTGTTAACCCTGCTGGTGCTAGCGTTGATACTTTGGGGCTTCACCTGGCTTTTAATGCTGGCCACGCCTCCGTGGTATCGGCCCATGAACCCCAACAGCCAATTGACCCAGCATCAGGCGGGCCAAGCCCAGGCCGCCCTGCTCAATTTGCGCAATTCCGCCCAAGACCCGACACTCTCCCGCATCACCTGGCGTATTACCGCTGCGCAAATCAACAGCCTGCTGGCTCTGGCTTATGGCCAGACCTCCGGCAGCGCCCACCCCGCCGAGCCGGCCGTGTCTAAGTCCCACGGATTTCAAGCCCCGTTTGTGCGCCTGCAAAATGGCAAAATCACCATCGCCGCCGTGGTGCATACCGCCATCGGCAATTCCGTAGCCAGCGCCACCATCAGTGTGGCCACCCTCCCTCATAGTATGACGCAGTCACCCTTGGGGCGCCTTGTCATTGAGTCCTTACACCTTGGCCTTGCCCCCCTGCCGCCAACTCTAATTACCAGTCGCCTTTCGGACGTCTTGCCTCACCTGACCCCCTCCATTCAACGTATGATCGCCATGTATGCCGGTGCCGGCTATGCCCGCACCGCCGGACCGCAAGTGATCGCTTCCATCCGCGATATCCTGGCCGGAAAGCCCTTTCCCCTTACCATTTCGTTTCGGTACCGGCGGGTCACCATCACCAACATTCAGGTGCTGGGGGCGCATACCAGCGTGGCAGGAGGTATCCGTCGGCGACGGCCCGCGGAAATTCTGATCAAGCTTCGATCCGATTGAATTCTCCACCCCACTTCCAGGCTTTGTTGGTCAGGCGGACGGATGCGCAAACAGGATATCCAGAACATTCTCCAAGCCGCTGGGGCGTCACCGCGGCACCGTTTCGGCCAACATTTTATGCTCGACGACAACATGCTCGAAACCATTGCCGCCGCCGCCCACCTCACAGGCGACGATCTGGTATTGGAAGTTGGTCCCGGCGTGGGCAATCTTACCGCCGTACTGGCCCGGCAAGCCGGTTACGTGCTGGCTGTTGATATCGATGGTCCTTTGCTGCAAGCCGCTGCGGCCCATTGGCACACTCTAGCCAATGTTCGCTGGCTTCATGCCGATGCCCTGGCCGGAAAGCATTGCCTGAACCCCCAGTTAATCGCCAGCTTGAGCGAATTGCGCCACACCCACAATCTCTCGCGGCTCAAATTGGTTTCCAACCTGCCCTACAACGCCGCCAGCCCGCTCATCGCGGAATTGCTGGTGGCTCTGTGGACGCAAAGCCGCGCGCCCACCCCAGGGCCATTGCAATTGGATTGCCTGGCATTTACCGTGCAGTGGGAGGTCGCCAAACGCATGGTCGCCGGCCCCGGTACCCGTGACTATGGCGCACTGGGAATTTTGCTTCAAGTCCTGGCCACGATCGAGATTCTCCGCCCCATCGACCGCCAATGTTTTTGGCCCCCGCCCAAGGTGAGATCCGCTCTGGTGCGCATCATTCCCCAACCAAACCGATTTGCCGCCATTCCCGATGTACTGCCCTTGCAGCGATTGCTGGCGGCCTTATTTGCCCATCGCCGACAAACTCTCGCCAACGCCATCCGCCATGGTCTGCACCCGGAAAATTTGCCACGCGTTATCGCGGACATTCAGGCCATCGGCATCAACCCCAATTCCCGGCCCGCCGAGCTTGCCCCTTCCGATTTCATCAGTATGTCCGAATTGCTTCCTGCGTAGACAGCGCCACGAAACCACCGCAAACGATGTTCACCCGGGAATTTCGCCCGACCACAACGACCACGCGAGGCGCATATCCGTCGCGAATGGTCGTCGCTGAGCAACAGAAGGCGGCACCGCCAACGAAGCCTTGATCCAACTTGAAAGCAATGCTGGCTGACCGCGACCAAGGCACCAACGGATGGTGCCTCACGCCGCGAACCATGATGGAGCCGAACTTGGCGCGGGAAGGGAGCACATCTTCGTTGATACTTTTGGCTCTTGCAAGAAAATCCGCGACGGCCAGATCAGGTGCTTCATGCGTGCAAACAACGACAATTGTGCGCGATCCGTGCAGGATTCTGTTGGCTATTGCTCCATGGCCCGCTGGACGGCCATGCGCAACAACTCATTGCTGCTGGAAAGTTGGAGCTTATTTTTGATGTGCTCGCGGTGCGCCTCCACAGTTTTGACGCTCAGGTGCAGCATTTGCGCAATGACCCGCACGGTTTTGCCATCGCCAATGGCGTGAAAAATTTCCAATTCGCGGTCGGTCAGCAACTCCAGCGATGACTTCGGCTGGGCATGGCCGCCGGCGGTAAGCTGCCGCAGCACTCGGGAGGCGATCCGATCACTCACATAGACCTGACCGGAGAGAATGCGGCGGATGGCCAGCAAAATTTTCCCCTGCGCTTCCTGCTTCATCACATAGCCCATGGCTCCAGCCCGCAAGACACGCTCGGCATACATGCTCTCTTCATGCATGGAAACCACCAGAATGTAGATTTCGGGCCAACGGGCTTTAATATCCTTGATCACCTCAATGCCCGGTTTGCCCGGCAGAGACAAATCCGCCACCACCAACTGCGGCTTGAGCTTGCCCACCGCCTCCACAGCCTCGTCGCCGGTGGCCGCCTCACCGCACACCACCAGGTCGCCGGCGGATTCAATGAGCTGCTTCATACCCTGGCGCACAATGGGGTGATCATCGACAATAAAAATCCGCTGCTTGGCAACTGCAACAGCCAACGGCCTGGCCATGGGAACGGACGCGGGGACCACCGATGGCAGCGGAGGCCTGGGGCGCTGCTGGGAACCCGCGCTCGAACTCGACGGCGCGGTCGTCTTTGGTTTTAGCGGCGCAGACGTTACCGACGCCGGCCGTACTGAAAAAGCTGGCGTCATACCACGTCCCGGCTTAGTCCGAGGCTGGGGCTTGGCTGGTTTTACTGATTTTATCTGTTTTTTTGGTTGGGCCATGATTCTTTTTTCCTTGCCTGCCAACGGGATGTTCAATTTCACAGATAATTGTGGTGCCATTTCCATGCGTGCTTCGAATATCAAGTCGTCCACCGATAGCCCGTGCCCGATACTGCATGATACTCAATCCCAGTCCTTTTCGCCGATAATTGGCCCGCACCAAACCTACGCCATCGTCCCGAATCGTCAAACGAAGGCCGGAGGGCGCTACCTTCAAGCCAACTTCCACCTGTTTAGCGTGAGCATGTTTGGTGGCGTTGTTCATCGCCTCCTGGGCGATGCGGTACAAATGCGTGGAGGTGCTTAAATCCATGCCCCGCGGCCAATCACGCACTCTTACGGCACATTTGACCGAAGACACCGTTTCCAATTGCATAGCCAGGGCCTCTAACGCGCTGGGCAGCTCATCGGCATTGGTAAGCGGCTGCAAGCCACGGGAAAGTTGGCGGTTTTGCGAAATTGCACTGGAGATGAGCGTAGCCAATTGTTCCGCCTGGGCCGATTCGCTCGGAGACTTCTTCCGCAGCCGGGTACTTAAGGCCTTAGCCAAAAACGCTGCTCCGGAAAGCACCTGTCCCACACCATCATGCAAGTCCTGTCCTATGAGTTGCTTTTCACGATCGCTGACTTCGATGATCTGAGCCTGCATTCGATTCACCTCCGTACGATCGCGGACAATGCCGGCAAAGTGTCGGCCGTCCTCCAATTGGAATTCGCCCACCGACAGATGCATCGGAAACAGGCTGCCGTCTTTCTTTCGCCCGGTCACCTCACGACCAATGCCAATAATGCTGGCGACGCCGGTCTCAAGATAATTTTCCATATAAAGATTGTGCTCTGAAGCATACGGCTCCGGCATAAGAATACTCACATTTTGGCTGATGGCTTCCGCTGCCGGATATCCGAATAGTTTTTCCGCCGCCGGATTAAACAATTCAATACATCCCCGCTGATTAATCACGATAATGGCATCCACCGCCGTGCGCACAATGGCGCGGGCTTGTATTGCCGTCGCCTGGCGCTGCTGTTCCGCATGCAGCATTGCGGTTATGTCCACCCCTGAAAACACCATACTGGGCTGGTCCGGGGCCGTGCACCGGAGTCGTACCAAATGCCAACTGATCAACCCGCGTTGATCCGCACGGCCCAGTTCGCTGGCAAACCATAGACCGGGTTCGTCATCCGGCAGGTACGCTAAACGCTTTTCGATCTGGTCGCCGTCTACACCAGTAATCACATGCTGCCAAACCGATTTGTTCCTCGCCTCGGCCATGTCGGTTCCCAACAGCGCTGCCAACGCTGGATTGATCCGGATGACGTTGAAGTTTTCATCCACGCAAACCAGCAGTAGTGTAAACCCGGAAAATAAAGTGCCGGAGGTAGGGAAGCTAGGAATGTGCAAGGTGCTCTTTTCAACCATTATCGCCGACTCCGTTTGCTCTCATGCGTACCATATCACGATGGCCCGGCTGCAACACCACATCCCCTATGCCAATTCCATTGTAACCCAATGCCGACGAATATCGAGAGCACTGGGTTAAGGTGGACGACCCGACCACAGAAAATGACGGCAAGCCTAAAACGGAGTTTCAAGCCACAATAGAAATTCCATATTGCCGCCTTGGCCCCGTATCGGACTTTCGACCAGACCGCGGATGATCAAGCCCGTCGCTTCAATACGATCTGTTGCAGCCTGCAGAACCGCTAATGATTGCTCCGGAGTCAGTACCCCGCGCTGTACCTTGGCCAATTCGGATTCATATTGGGGCTTAAAAAGGCTGATGATGGCTCCCGGCCCCCGGCCATTCGATGCTCGTCGCAGTAGTTTTGCCGCTACGGGCAGAATTTTTTCTTGCCGCGTCCAACCGACATCAATCGTGACTATATCCACCGCCTCGGAGAGAGTGGCGAAGAGGGCATTGGTGCGCTCCATCACACAAACGCGTGGATCCTTCCGTAGTTTCCACGCCAGTACCCCATAGCCGGTATCCAACGCGTACACCCTGGAGGCACCGCGTTGTAAAAGGCAATCGACAAATCCGCCGATATTGGACCCCAAATCGGCCGCCACCGCCCCAGCCCCGGCAATTTTGAATGTGGAAAAGGCGGCATCCAGCTTGCATCCGGCACGCGATACAAAGTGCCGGCAGGGTTGACCAACCGGCGAAAGCAGGCGTTCGCGCACGTTCATGCGATATCCAGCTTGATGGCGATCTGATGGAGATCCGGGCCAGATGCGAAGGCCGAGTTAACCCGCAGATGCGGCTTTCATCACCGCGTTAAGCCGACGGGCCATTCTGCTCTTGCGACGGGCCACAGTATTGGGATGCAAAGCCTTTTTTACCCCCATACGATCGAGAGTTCTTTGCGCATCTCTGATGGCCGTGGCCGCTGCCGTCGCATCTTTTTTAACCAACAACTCCTCCACCTTGCGAATGTGCAATTTTACGTTTTTCTTCTGCAAGCGATTGCGGAGCCGCCGCTTGGCATTCTGTCTAATTCTCTTGTTTGCCGATAACGAATGGGCCACGAAACACTCCTGCTTAACATTGTACGGTCACACCGACCGGGGCCTGATCACAGTGATCTGCCGGAATCAAGACCAAGAGTATGATGGCTAGAACGATTTTTTGCAAACCCCCGAGCAGCCAAGCCGGCCCTCACGCAGGGCGAAATCATATAAAATAATGGCCATTACTAATACGACAATATTCGCATTTGCGGCATTGACACGATGACCTTGCGTATGGTATGACATCGGC
>JABEVA010000248.1 GCA_013044065.1 Phycisphaerae bacterium | reverse complement strand
GCCTTAGGACACCCCTTGGGATTTGCCGCCCCGGCAATTAAATCAACAGGCCCTTCATCGGGATGCCCCGGTCTCCCGACGAATGTCGGGACATTCGGGACCGGGCTGGGCGATGGCGCAAGCCCGATGCGTCGGGAGATGAAAAGTGGCGGATGTTTTCATCAGACCAGAGCCAGGGTATGCGCGTCGCTCACGTCCTGCCACCAGTCGAAATTTCAGACAAAGCTTCATCGCTGTAAAACGCGAAGATATTTTTGCCCGGTCCACTCAATGGCCGCGTGCGGCCAGAAAACGCACCAAATCCCGCAAGCTATCGGCCTTGGCACCCAATTCGGCGACAATGTTTTCGGCAATAGACTGTTGTTTGGCCAGGTGCGCACGGGTTTTTTCCAGGCCGAGCAGGCTTGGATACGTTAGCTTGCCCAGGTTCGCGTCTTTGCCGGCGCGCTTGCCCAACTGGCTGGCGGAGGCGGTAACATCCAGCAGATCATCGACAATTTGAAACGCCAAGCCAATGGCCTGTCCAAGCTCCCACATCAAGGCCAGTTGGCGCTGCGACGCTCCACCGACCATCGCACCCATCCGGCAAGCAGCGGTAATCAGGGCACCGGTTTTCATACGATGAATCGTTTGCAGCTTTTTAAGGCCGGCCTGGGGGGTGGTTCGAACCGGCTTTTCCGTTGGGTGGCAGGTATCCAAGACTTGCCCGCCAATCATGCCACACGGCCCGGTGGCCACGGCCAGTTCCTCCACCAGACGGGGCGCGAGATGGGGTTTGCGCACTTCCCGCACCAGCAATTCAAAGGCCAGCGTGTTCATCGCATCGCCGGCCAAAATAGCCAAGCCTTCTCCAAAAACCTTGTGATTGGTGGGCCGGCCGCGGCGTAGATCATCATTGTCCATGGCCGGTAAATCATCGTGGATGAGCGAAAAGCAGTGGATTAGCTCCAGCGCCGCAGCCACGGGCAAAGCGGCACGGGATGTTCCCCCCACCGCCCGGCTGGACATCATCGCCAGAGCCGGTCGAATGCGTTTGCCCGGACCCAGCAGACTATAGCGGATGGCCTTACCAAGTTGCGGCGGCATTGACGAGAAAGATTGCAGCCAACGGTCCAAATAACCGTCGGTGTCATTGGCATATTGTTGAAGCAGTTTCTCGATGGACGTAACGGTGAGAGTGTTTCTAGCTGACACGAAAGGTTTCCCCAAGTACACGACCAGGCAAATTATAACCAACGCGGTTGTAAACGGAAGCCAGCCTATTGGGGCCGAGTGCGGCATTGCGTGGCCGCGCCAGGCCGCAGGCATCGTCCGCCAAGTATTCCCGTTTGTCCTTACGCCTACGCTGCGGCCCTGGCGAGGGAATGAGGACATTGGGCGGCACCGCGGGCGCTGAAATCAAATTTTGGCCAGGGCCGAGAGTTCCGCGGCGGTGAGCTTGAGATCCGCGGCTTGGACCGAATCGCTGATGCTGCTTTTACGACTGGCTCCAGGAATCGGAATTACCTGCGGCCCCTGGGCCAGGAGCCAGGCCAATACAATCTGTTGGGGGCTTAGGCCCCGTGCCGCGGCAACGCCCGCCACGGCCGCATCGGTTGCACCCAGCGACTTGGCCTGTCCGATGCCATTGAGTGGACTCCAGGGGAGAAATGAGAGTTGATGCTTGCGGGCATATTCCAAGGTGCCGATGGTGTCGGGTTCGGGACGCGGGGGGCGGCCCGGTGGAGCTATTTCCGGCAGCCGGTGACGTCGGGAATATTCATTTTGCACGCTGACGACATCCACGATGTTCCGGGCCGCATCCAGATCGGCAATGCCAAAATTGCTCACCCCCAGAAAGCGGACCTTGCCCTGCTGTTGAAGTTCCTTCAGACATCCAAGGCTTTCCGAGAGCGGCACGGCCGGATCGATACGATGGTATTGATATAAATCTATGCGATCCACCCCCAGCGCCTGCAGGGAGGCCTCACAAGCGGCGCGTAAATGCCGGGGTGAACCGTCGCGATCCCAGCGCCGCTGGGGACGAATAAGGCCGCCCTTGGTGGCCACAAAAATCTGATTGCGCCGTCCGGCGGGCAATTGGCGTAAGGCCTTGCCGATCAGGCGTTCATTGTGGCCTGTTTCCGTATCATCAAGACAATACGCGTCGGCGGTATCGATGAACGTGATGCCACAGGCGATGGCGTGATGAATCACGGCAATGGCCTGGTCCTCATCGGGACGGTTGTCCGGCACGGACAACGGCATGGCCCCCAAACCAATGGCACTCAACGCCACGCCTGTTTTTCCCAAGATTCGAGTATGCATATTTTGCCACCTTGCAATAGATCAAAGACGCGGGCCGACACCCATCGCCGCCAGAGCTTTTACCTCAGGGCAGGCTTTTGCCGCGGGCGGCCACCAGTAATTCATACCATTGTTCGCGTGATAATTCCAACGAATCGGCGCGCACGGCATCGCGAATGTGTTCTGGATTGCACGAACCAACGATGGGAATGATTCCCGACGGGTGCTTGAGCAACCACGCCAAAGCCACGACTGTGCGGGACACGCCCAAGGCCGCGGCCATTTTATCCAGGACCTCCACTAATTTTACCAGGACATCATGGCGTGGATGCTGCGGCGGTACCTGACCGCCGGTGCCCAGGAGGCCACCCGCCAAGGGACTCCAAGACAATGGTGTTATTCTGTTTTCCAGGCACTGGTCCAGCGTGCCATCCGTAAAGCAATCCAGCCGCCCCAGATGAATTTCCACCTGGTTGACAACCAACGGAAAGGGCAGCGCCGATTGCAAGGCGGAAACAAAAGACGGCGAAAAATTGGATACCCCGAAGTAGCGCACCTTGCCCTGCTGCCGTAATTTATCAAACGCAGCGGCAATTTCCGCTGGATCCATCAGCAGATCCGGGCGGTGCAGTTGATAAACATCGATGGTCTGGACATTCAAGCGTTTTAACGAAAGCTCGCACGAATGCAGAATATGTTCAGCGGAAAAGTCGTAACGGTGCGGCGAGGTCGGATGAGGATCGCCGGCAAAGCGAATACCGCATTTGGTGATGACCAAGGCCCGGCGTTTAAGTTCGGGCTGTTCCCGCAGCACTTCACCAAAAATGGATTCGCAACTGCCGCGGCAATAAATATTCGCATGGTCGAAAAGGGTGTAGCCAGCCTCAAAGGCGGCAAGGATGGCTCGTTTCCCGGCGGCCCGTCGCTCGGGGGTAATTTCCGCCGGGTTCCAGGTGCCCGCCACACGCATGCAGCCGTAAGAAAGCCGACTGGATAACAGGGAACTTTTTCCAAGGCTGATCGATTTCATAAATCAGGTACTCCACAAAAGCCACTTCAATCCTCCCGCCGGGCGCACGCGGCGCAACGCGTGGTAATATCCGTAGCGAAATGTACGGAAAATGTCGCCGCGCCGCAATGGTCGCAGGCCAGCGGCTCAAGAGTTTTAATGAGCGCATTCCAGAAAACCGTGATCTGCTTTTCTCCGTCACGCCGCTGGACGTTGAGTTTCACGGCCAGCGCCGGCATGTCGAGCCGCACCAGGGCCACCAGTCGCAGGCTGGGCCGCAGCATGTAGCGCTCGCGTAGTTCGGCGATTTTGCGATCTAATTCCAGCTTGACGGCCAATTTCCGCGACTCCTGCTGGTTTACGTCCACCACCCTGCGATTGCGGACGGGTGACGCATCATCCAACAAGGCGTGGTAATAATCCTTGAGCCGCTTGAGATCGCGCACCATCCGCTGTTCCAGGCGCTGCACAAATGGCCCGGACTTTTTCGTGATAATTCCGCCCGCCGCACGACCAGCGATTGTGATATCGGGCACAATATCATCGAGCACGGCGGCGCAGGCATCAGAATTGTTCAATGGATCTGGCAAATCCAAGGGTACCCGACTGCGACTGTTGAGCACCACGGTCACCACATCTTCCCAGCGTTCATCGGATTCAATCATGGCGGCGAAATGCCAATAATGATACTCCACCCGATCAGCCGAGGCTCCAAGCACTTTCACCCGGGCGTTGGGAAACGCAAAGGCCCGTGCAACCGGTTCGTCCATGGCCGACTTTTTCAGATATAAAGTGTCAATCTTCAGCGATAGCTCGGAAGCCGCGGCGGGAAAGATCTTTTCGGCCCGTTCCAGAAACGGGGAGGTGAGATTCACCACCAGCCCCGCCTGTGTCGGCGTGGCCGTGATCGGCACGGAGTCCGGACATTCGAGCAACGCAGCCGTCGAGCGCGGCAAAACAGCCAAACCCGATTCCTCATGCTCCGGCCATTCCAGCAAAGCGCCCTGTTGTTCGAGCAGATCCACCGCGAAAGAGCGCAGCCTTTGGGTCATTGCGGTACTCATGCGTAATCCTCGCCGAAGAGGGCATCGTCAAGCTGTTTGGTTTTGAGATAATCGGCCTGGGCCGTGAGCAGCGCATCGCCCAGGTTGGCAAAGGCCGCATCCAAATCGTCGGCACTTTTTGATTTCATCCATAAATCCAGCACCAGAGTTTCAAAGTCTTCTCCATTTTCGGTGTTGCCCAAAATCGAACCGACCTCTCCCACCACCAGTTCAAACATCCGCAGTTTATCATTGAGTACGGTTAAAATTTTATCTTCCAGCGAGCCGCGGGTGCACAGATTGAACACAAACACTTCCCGCGTTTGCCCGATGCGGTGTACCCGCCCCACCCGCTGCTCGATGCGCATCGGATTCCACGGCAAATCGAAATTAATGAGCGTGTTGCAGAATTGCAGATTGAAGCCTTCGCCGCCGGAATCACTGCAGAGCATCACCGGCGCATCATGTTTGAAATCATCAATGGCCAGCTCTTTTTCCATCTGACTCAGGCTGCCGGTGAAAGATACACTACGTATGCCGTGTCGCTCCAGCAGGCCGGCCACACGATCCAGCGTGATGCGGAAATTGGCGAAGACCAGGGTTTTTTGGCCGCGATTTTTCCCCAGCAGTTCCAACAATTTCTTTTCCTTGGCGGATTCTTCAAGCCCGCGGGCCAGTTCCAACAGCGGCGCAGCCCGGTGATCCTGCAAACCCAGCCGCTCCAAAGCGGGTCGAAGCGCCAGTGGGTGGCTGCCGGCGGCCATCAAAATGGAATTGAGCTGAAGCTTATGGAGCAGGGGCAAATTGTCCGGTGGATGCGACCAGGTTTCTTCCATAGCCACCAGTCGGCTTTCCGGCACCGTCGCCTGGCCCTCTTGCGGGTGGTACACCACGCCGCCAGCAATAGTGGCCAGGACATCAGTTTGCGGCTCCATGTCGGGGGTGTCCAACCCTTCGGCAGTATCCGCATCAACGGGGTTGGTGGCCGCACTGGCGGGACGACAGCGCCAGCGCAGATAAGAATCCAGATGGCGGTACAGGCGAGATTCATCTTCACCGGCGGTGATGGCAAAAGTTTGGGCATAGCGACGGGGAAGCTCTATATTGACCAGACTGCGGGTATTGCGCACCATCACCTGCGAAAGCAAATCGCGCAGCACGCGCCGATTGCGTGGATCGCGGGGGTTGCCCCGCGTGACAAATTTTTTCTTAAAATCCGCCTCCGTCTTGAGATGCCCCGGTTCCAAGAGAGTCAACAAGTTGTAAAGTTCGATGAGGTTATTTTGCACGGGTGTGGCGGTGAGGAGGAAAATATGGCGGCGACGCAGAGCGTTGACCAACTGCCAGTTCCGCGTATCGCGATTCTTGCAGTGATGGGCCTCATCGACGATGACCAGATCCCAAGGTGCCGCGGCACACAAATCAAAATGCCGCCGACTCTTGGCCAAGGCAATTGAGGCAACCACCCGCTCGCTTTGTTCCCAGTGCCGAGAGTCCCAGCCGGAGGTCGCCAGGTCGAAGGGCAGGCCAAATTTACCCGCCAATTCATCCCGCCACCGGCCGGTAAGCGGAGATGGTACCAGGATTAAAACGCGTTTGACCATCCCGCGCAGCAGATATTCACGCAACAGCAACGCGGCTTCGATGGTTTTACCCAGACCCACTTCATCGGCCAGCAGCACCCGGCCATGAAAATAGCGCAGCACCTTGCGGACCGTGTCAATCTGGTGCGGCATCTCTTCCACCCCGTGCAGGCCCTCTAGGCAAAGCAACTCATCAAAGCCGCGCAGGAGCTTCAACCGCTCCAATTCAAACCGCAGGCGGATGGAGGCCGTGTCCAAGTGACGTACGGCGGTAAATGGCGCGGATTGTACCGGGGCCACCGAAATGCCACCGAGCGTTTTGGCATTGCGCACCACCGGCGTATGGGCAGTGGCCGCGGACATGTTCCACCAGGAAAAGGGGGGCTCCATGTTTTCGCTACCTCCTGTCGTGATAACCCGGACGGCATTGTAAGGGAATTCGGCTCCGCAACAAAAGCGGATTGGGGCAAAATCCGCCAATGCGGCCCGAAGTTGCAGGAAGAGTTTAGAAATGGATCGCTGGCCTACTCACAACTCGCCCTGGCGTTTGCCACCATGGCCATCGGCGGCATCATAGGCCGCGTCCTGGGTGGTGCCGCGGAGATCGCAACGCACAATGGACAAAGCGTGGCCGGAAACCTCATCAACGGTGGCCAGAATGCCGCACATACGGGGATCTCCGGTGGCAATTTCAAAAAAATTGGGCATGCCAGTGATCATGAATTGCAGGACGCGATCTTTTCTGCGTCCCAGCACGCTCTCATAGGGACCGGTCATGCCGAGATCGGATACAAATGCGGTGCCTCCCGGCAACACGCGGGCGTCGGCTGTGGGTGTGTGGGTGTGCGTACCGAAGCTGATGCTGACGCGACCGTCGAGATGCCAGCCCATGGCGATTTTTTCGCTGCTGGCCTCGGCGTGGAAATCCACAATACGTACTTTGATATCGCGTGGGACTTCGGCCAGCATTTTATCGATGGTGCGCAGCGGATCGTCCAGAGGGTTCATGTACAACCGCCCCATCACCTGCAATACCGCAATCGAGACCCCCGAGCGGGAGGACACCGCAGTCCAGCCGCGGCCCACCGCATCGGGAGGATAATTTCCGGGGCGGATCAGGCGGTCGGAAGATTGCAGCAACGGAAGGATATCGCGTTTACGATAGGTATGATCGCCCATGGTGCAAACATCAATGCCGGTAGAGAGCAGTTTCTGGAATACGGCGGGGGTAAGCCCGGAACCGGCTGCGGAATTTTCCGCGTTGGCCACGACAAAGTCCACCTTTTCGCGTGCAATCAGGGGCGGAAGCAACTCGGCCACCGCGGCGCGGCCAGGCTTGCCGATGATATCACCAAGGCAGAAGATTTTAATGGGCATAAACGAGGCTTTCCAACGCAGGCAGAATATCATCCAGCCAGGCGGCAGGCCATGGGTGGGCCGAGTGATTTTACCGCATTTGGGCCGACATCGCCAAGCCAGGCCGAGGCCCGGGATGATAAGCCAATTGGCAGTGCCCGGTGTATACTGGCGGCGGCGTTTTGCCCCCAGGCGCAGGTTAGCGTTTGTCGGCCAAAGTGAAAGGAACGGCCCATGCCGGCGCAAATTATTGACGGTAAAGTCCTGGCGGCGTCGATCCGTCGCCAAGTGGCCCGCGAGGCGGCAGAGCTGTTACAAATGCGACTGGCAATTCATCTAGTAGCGCTGCTGGTGGGACATTCGCCAGCCGCCCGGGTGTATGCGGATAATCAGGCCAGAACCTGCTACGACCTGGGAATCCGATATTCTCTGTTGGAACTGGCGGCGGATATAACGCAATCCCGATTAAACGCCGAGTTGGCCCGATTGGCCGGAGATACCACGGTCACGGGTATCATGGTGCATCTGCCGCTGCCGGCCCATCTTAATACCCAAGAGACCCAATACGCCATCGACGTACTTAAAGATGTGGAAGGGGTGAATCCCGCCAACATCGGCCATGTGGTTTACGGCCATACGATTATCGCCCCCTGTACCGCATTGGCGACGGTCGAACTGATTGAATCCACGAACGTGCCGCTGCGCGGTGCCGAGGTGACAGTGGTGGGAGCAAGCCGTATTGCCGGCAAGCCCATTGCGCTTTTGCTTACCGAGCGGCAAGCCACGGTAACTTTGTGCCATATTCACACGCGAGATCTTGGCCTCCACAGCCGAAAGGCGGATGTTCTGGTGGTGGCGGTGGGCAAGCCAGGTCTGATCATGGCGCACCATATTAAACCCGGCGCGGTCGTTATTGATGTAGGCATTAACCGCGTGGCCGCTACCAATAGCGAAGGTCATCCCGTTGAGAAAACCGTCGGTGACGTGGATTTTCAATCTGTTCTACCGGTGGCCGGATGGATCACACCGGTTCCGGGGGGTGTCGGCCCGATGACGGTGGCCATGCTGCTGAGAAACACCCTGCGTGCCGCCCGGCTGGTGCATAAGCTGGAAGAACCGTTTTGAAGCCTAGGCTTTTGCTTGACAGATCGACTTGTAAGAAGGAATGCCCACCCGATGAAATCATCCACCTCCTTTGCGTTGGAACTCAACTCTGTGACCTTTGAGCGCCAAGACGCGGTCATCCTCACCGCCATCCACTGGACGGTACAACGAAAGCAAAACGCTGCAATTATTGGGCCCAACGGCTGTGGTAAATCCACATTGTTACGCATAGCCGCGGGCTATTTGTGGCCCACGCGCGGCGAAGTCAAGGTGCTGGGGAAACTGCTGGGGGGATATCCGATCGGCCGCCTCCGGCAACGCATGGCACTGATTGAAGCATCTGCTATTTACCCCTTTGACCAAACCATGACCACACTGGAAGTGGCATGCAGTGGATTCTTTGGCACGTTGACGATCGCCTATTGCAATCCAACACCGCGGCAATGGAAAACGGCCCGGCAAACCCTTGAGGATGTGGGTTTGGCCGGACGCGAGCACCAGCTTTGGTCCACGCTTTCCACGGGCCAGAGAATGCGGGCCCTTATTGGCCGGGCACTGTTAAATCGGCCGGAACTTATTCTTTTCGATGAGCCCTCGGCGGGATTGGATCTGCCGGCGCGCGAGACACTTCTGGCATTGCTGACGCAACTCCGAACCGGGCCGAGCGCTCCCGCCATCGTCATGGTCACCCATCATCTGGAGGAACTGTTACCCGAAACCTCCAATGTGCTGTTGCTGGGTACCGGTGGCCATGTGGTGGCGGCGGGACCGGCATCCGATGTGATTACCGCCAGAAACCTTACCGATGCCTACGGATGGCCCATTCATCCATGGCGTCGTCATGGCCGATATTTCGCTCATGCCAAGCCGCAACCGTGGCCGCATTTGCGTCAGCGGCTATAATTCACGGGATGAAATTCAGCTTTGTTTTTTAATTTGGATAAAAGTTATGAGCAACATTGAAAAGACCGTTATCATCGGTTCCGGACCGGCGGGCTGGACCGCAGCAATCTATGCCGCACGTGCCAACCTAAAGCCGGTGGTGATCGCCGGCGATGGAGTAAGCCGCGAACGTATGCCGGGCGGCCAACTAATGTTTACCACCGAGGTGGAGAACTATCCTGGATTTGCGGATGGGATCGATGGGCAGAAAATGATGGCCATCCTGCAAAAACAGGCCGAGCGATTCGGAACGCGGGTCGTGACCAGTTTTGTCACCCGTGTGGATGTCAAAACCCGGCCTTTCAAAATATGGCATATCAACGATCTGTCGGGCGAACCGGAAGCCTTACTGTTGACCCATTCGCTGCTGGTGTGTACCGGAGCCAAGGCCAATTATCTTGGGCTGGCAAGCGAGCGCAAGTTTGAAAATCAAGGGGTTTCCGCCTGCGCGGTCTGCGATGGAGCATTACCACGGTTTCGTGATGCGCCGGTGGTGGTGGTTGGTGGTGGTGATTCGGCGGTTGAAGAAGCCTCCTACCTGACCAAATTTGCCAAAATCGTTTACCTGGTGCATCGGCGCGCGGAACTTCGGGCCAGTAAAATTATGGCGCAAAGGGCTTTAGCACATCCGAAAATTAAGCCGGTGTGGAATTCCGTACTGGAAGAGGTTCTGGGCAACGACACCGATGGCGTAACGGGTGTGCGAGTTAAAAACATCAGTACGGGCCAAACCGAAAACATTGTATGTCGGGGGATGTTTGCGGCCATTGGCCACACGCCCAATACGTCATTTCTGGAAGGCCAGGTGGACCTTAACGATAAGCACTATATCGTTCTCCAAGACGGCTTTCGCACCTTTACCAGCGTGCCTGGTGTTTTTGCCGGTGGGGATTGTGCCGACAGCGTTTATCGTCAAGCTATTACGGCCGCGGGCATGGGGTGCAAAGCCGCCATTGATGCGGAGCGATGGTTGGCGGAAGAGGGAATTCATTGACGTTGCTGCCAGGGAGCGGGGGCATGTGGGCCGCTCCCGACACAGAGTCTCTTTCCCGGCTGAAACAGGCCCAGCGGCGAGGTCGCCGGATCAAGTTCCCCGTCCATCGGAAGCCGAATTATGACGGACTTGGCACAAGTAAAACTCGCGGTGCGGCCCAATCCGGGGGTACCGTTTCATATTGTCCATCAGGATGGCGAAATACTGGTGATCGACAAGCCCGCCGGCGTGGTCACGCAGCCCGGCAAAGGGCATAGCAGCGATTCCCTGCTCAACGGCTTATTCAGCCGCTTTGGTAATCTGCTCCACAACATGGGCGAAAAACGCGATTACGGTCTATTGCATCGATTGGACAAGCAAACCAGCGGCCTGCTGGTGGTGGCCATTCGCCCTCGAGCGTATGACGAATTGCGCGCCGATTTTGAGAAGCGCATGGTAGAGAAAGAATATCTGGCCATCGTAAGTCCCCGCCCCGCCAAGCCCAATGGCATCGTCCAGGCGCGACTGCGGGAAATTACCGGTGATTATAAGAAAGTGGTGATCTCACCGTCCGGACAAGATGCCCGGTCTGTCTACCGCACCCTGAGTTCCAGCGGAAATTCCGCCCTTCTGGCCGTAATCATTAAAACAGGCCGACTGCATCAAATTCGCGCACACGCCAAATTCATCGGAGCACCCGTGGTGGGCGATAGCGTTTATGGTTCAGGCAAGTCCGCCACGACCCGCATTTGTCTGCACGCGGCTAAACTGGGGTTTCGTCATCCCGCGACGCGCCAATGGCGACACTTTATCGCCCCCTTGCCCGCGGATATGCTGGCGATTGCGAAGAGCTTGAACCTGTCCGTGCCGGTAGAGTGGTGCCAAAACCAGCCACCGACAGAGAGGTAAGCCGCACTTCGTTCACCCCATCACCAACCATCTCGATGGAACTGGGGACCCAGGGCGAAATCATATAAAATAATGGCCATTACTAATACGACAATATTCGCATTTGCGGCATTGACACGATGACCTTGCGTATGGTATGACATCGGC
>JABEVA010000247.1 GCA_013044065.1 Phycisphaerae bacterium | reverse complement strand
CGTTTCGTTGGTGGGCTGGGGCATGGCTGCGGATGCCGTGCATCGGACCGCGCCGGATCGGGCGGCGGGAGGGCTCATGCGGGCCATCCGCAGCGCACTGGGCATGGCGGGCATTGGTCCAGAGGCCATTGATGTGGTGGTTGTTCATGGCACCGGCACACGCTATAACGACCAGATGGAAGCCACCGCCATGCGCGGGTTGTTTTCCCATCATCCGGCGCTCACCGGCATAAAAGGACTCATCGGCCATACCTTGGGGGCGGCGGGCTTGATTGAGACTCTGCTGGCGGGGCGGTGCCTGATTACCGGCAAAGTGCCGCCGATGGTTGGCCTGCAACAATCTGAATATCTGGATTTAAATTTGATTATTCAATCCGGGCCTGCCCGGCCCTTAAGATATCTGCTTAAAACCGCCAGTGGATTTGGCGGATTGAATGCGGCGGTGATTTTATCGCATACGGTGCCGCAATGAATACCGCAGTATATTTGCACGCTTGGATATCCGTGGATACCGACCGCACTCCGCTGGTGTTGGGCTGGGGCGGCGGTACGTGGGAGGGGGTGCAACGCCCCACGACCAAGGCGGCCAACCTGGCCTGCGACGCGGCGCAAGCTTTGCTGGTCGGCATAACGGCGGATCATCGGGACGGCGGCGGAGTTTTCATCGGCAGTACCACGGGATCGCTGCACGATGACCTGGTGTTTGATGAGTCGCGCGTGGTTGATGGCGGGCAATATCCCAGTCCCAATGCGTTCCGCCGAACCTTGCCCAGTACCATTGCCAGCGAGATCACCATAGATCTGGGGTTGCACGGGCCGGTGGTAGTTTACGCGGCTGGTGCGGCTTCAGCGGCGGTGGCGTGCGTGCGTGGCATAGAGTATGTGCGGCGGGGTATAGTGCCCATGGCGATCGTGGGCGCAATGGAAATCTGGACTGGCGCTCCTCATGGGGGCATGGCCAAGGCACAGGTTCCGGCGGGAGCGGAGGCCTTTACTCCACGGCAAACCTCCGCCGAACGTTGCCAGATCGTATTAGCCCTGATTGGATCGACGGAAATCCCCCACAATCGGCCGCCACTGGGGCAATTCGCGAAAGCCAGGTTGGGCGGATCGGATATTCATTTGCCGGGACAAATGGATCGCAGCCTAAAGTTGTTGGTGGACTTATTGGTCGCGGGTCAAGGGCGGATGGAGGTGGATGGGGCGGTGGGGATCAAGGCCGTGTTGGAACTGCAACGGCCCTGATTGGGGCTGGTGCCGGTTTCCGCTGGTGCCGGAGCGTATGGATCGCCCTGGGGCTGCGCTGTGCCAACCGCCATGTTCAAGCGTTATGATACTAAGCGAGTTTGGTGGTTTGGCTGAAGGTTGCTTGAAAAATGGTGGGTTTTGTAAAGGCTCGAGTGATAACGCTGCTGGTGATGGTGGCGTTTTTGGTTCCGGTGGGTGCCGTGGCGCAGGGTGCGCACCTGGTGGCTGGGCCAATGGTGGGTAGCCTGACGGCACATTCGGCGCGGTTGTGGTTTGAAATCAACCACAGTGACCGCGTGAAAGTGCGATGTTTTGACGCCAATACGGGTCAACTGCAAAGTGCTTATGGCTTCACGGTGGTAGGTCCTCCGCCGTTTGTTGCCGACCTGAATCTGGCCAATCTGCGCAGCGACCATGACTACCGTATCAAGGTTGACCTGGGCGGCGTGCCGGTGCGTTTGCCCAGCCCTCCACTGGTGATCCACACGGCCCCGGCACGGGGATCCGGCGGCGCGATAACGCTGGCCTTTGGTTCCTGTGCCAATACCGCCGAGTATGGCAGCCCCCAGATATGGAAGAGCATTGCCGCCACGCAGCCGCTGGCGTTTCTTTTTGTCGGCAACGCCTTTTATCTGCCCCGTCACCTGAAAGAGTTTCCTTATACGTACGTTCATGCCGAAAGATTTTTGATAAAGCACTATTTGAAGGCCCGGCGGTTTGCGGGTTTTCAACGACTGCTGCGTATCGCGGCTGTCTATGCCACCTGGGATGACCACGACTTTGGCACCCCGCACAGCAATCGCACTTTTGTCTTTAGCCAACAATCATTGCAGGCTTTTGAAACCTACTGGCCCAACCCGGGTTACGGGATAGCCCACGCCCCCGGCACGTTCTGCCATTTTCGGCTCGGCGATGTGGCGGTGTTCTTGCTTGATGATCGCACTTTCCGCGACCCCACCAAGGCTCCGCACCCACGCACCATGTTGGGTTGGCGGCAACTGGCTTGGCTGAAAAGGCGGTTATTGCGCAGCCGGGCCACCTTCAAATTGATCGTCGATGGAGACCCGGTGCTCTCGGATTATCCGGGCCATGAGTCGTGGGGCAATTTTCATCATGAGCGGGCGGCGTTTTTTGATTGGCTCTTCGGTCATGATGTTACCGGAGTTGTGTTTCTCAGCGGGCATCGCCGTTTCGGCGAGCTAAGTGTGCGCCCGGCCAATACCCAGGGATTGGATCAATACCCGCTTTACGATCTGACCAGTTCTTCTCTGGCGGCCAGGCCCGTGCGGCGGGCAAAAGCATCGGTGTGGATGAACCCGCGGCGCGCGGGATTGCCGATTTTTGAGCATAATTTTGGACTCATCCGCGTGGGTGGGCCACTGGGCAATCGCCATATCATCCTGGAACTCAAAAATTCCCGTGGTGCTACCCTGCTCTCGCAAACCATCCTGGCCAGGCAGCTTACCGGTGGGTAGTCATTGGCCGTTAGGGACCGGGCAAAAATAACTTCATACTTTCCGGCTGGTTCTTTTGGCCGCTGGCGGCGTTGCTCGCTCCTTACAGACCCAGTGCCAGGGTATGCGCGTCGCTGGCGTCTTGTCAGCAGCCAAAATTACTGCGCCGTAAAACCTGAATTTATTTTTGCCCAGTCGCTTACTGTTCCCACATATACAAAAATTGCGGATGGAGCATGGCGGCCATTTCCGCCGAACCCAACTGAATGTTCACCAGATTGAGCTGGCCCAGTGGCTTGATCGGCTGAGCCTTGGCGTAAATGGACCCGCTGCCGTGAGCAGCTCGCGAGTAAATCACCACACTGGCGTGATGAATGTGCGCCATCTGTTTGGCCAGAGCAATGGCGTCTTGCAAGGTTCCCACCGAATTGATCAGGTGGTAGCGGGCGGCACTTTGTCCGGTCAAGGGACGACCATCCGTAAGCCGCGGCCAATCGGCTGGAGCCACCAACGGATGCGTTTTTTTCACAACACCCCTGAAGCGGGCGTAAAACTGACGGACAAAACCCTGGATGATACGGGATTGAGAGGGGGTCATCTTGGAAAATGGCGATCCGGTTTCCTTGTTGGGGCCGCTGACAAATGCCGGAGCGGAAATGCCCAGATACTCCAGCGACCGGTGAAAGTCAAAGAGTTGCACAATCACCCCGATGGAGCCGGTAATGGTGGTGGGATAGGCCATCTGATAATCGGCTGCGCAGGAAACGTAATAGCCGCCACTGGCGCATACATCCATCATGGAGGCGATGACAGGCAGGTGTGTTTTCCGCCGGAAGGAGAGAATGTCATGGTACATCATGGCACTGGCCGTCACCGTACCGCCGGGGGTGTTGAGGCGCAAAATTACAGCCTTGACCCGGGTATCATGGGCAATCTCATCAAGGGTCTGTTTTAGATCACTGACCGGGTTGTGGCCGGAAGTCAGCAGTCCGCCGCGCGAATCCATCAGCATGCCGCTGACATTGACAATGGCCACACGATTGTTGTTAAACCAAGCGGTGGTGGCGTGTATGAAATGCGGTGCGACTTTCTGATGGGTTGGCACCAGATTGATTTGCACCGTGCGATTGGAGCAGCCGCCCAGCAGAATCAACAACATCAGGAAAATACCGCCGCACACCGGCAGCCGCGGTGAAAATTTGTCTCCGGTTGGTGCTTTATTCATCAAGTCAACTCCGATCGGCCGGTGATGATCGGCCATATTTTCCCGCAGTGCCGGTGGTTTACTTGCGCTCCACAATTTGCATCAGATTGCCTTCGCAATCCACAAATGAAATCAGTCGTCCGCCACCGACTGCCTGTACGGCCGAGCCGATAAACCCCGCCCCTTCGGAAACCAGATGAGCATAGGCGGCGTCAAAATCGCGGACCACCCAGGATACATGGCTGATGCCGGCATCGTGACTTTCACGCGGTCGGCGCACGTGGTCGTTGCGTGGCATGATTTCCATCAACATTCCACCGTGGATTCCCTGCGGACCCGGTGGGCCAACCAGATACGTAGCCTGGTTGCTGGGCGGCTGGGGGTCTGTTTGCGCCACCACCACCAAGCCCAGCATCCGCTGATACCACTTGACCATAAGCTCGGTATTATCCGCGGCAATGGCGACATGATCCAGTCGCTGGCAAAATTCAACCATATTTTATACTCCACGCACGGGCCGGCATGGGCGGGTGTGGTGCCGCTGCCGCCGGGCATCATTCAATGTTCTTGGCATTGATCCATTTCATCATATTGCGTAGTTTGCGGCCGGTGACCTCCACGGGATGGTTTTTATCCGCCTCGTAGAGCGCATTAAATTTCGGCTTGCCTGCTTTATGCTCGGCCATCCATTCGGCGGCGAATTTGCCACTGGTGATTTCATCAAGAATTTTCTGCATTTCCTTTTTGGTCTGATCGGTAACAATGCGCGGGCCGCGGGTTAAATCGCCGTATTCGGCGGTATTGCTGATGCTATAGCGCATGTAATTCAGGCCGCCCTGATAAATCAGATCAACAATGAGTTTCACCTCATGGACACATTCGAAATAGGCCATTTCCGGCGGATAGCCGTTTTTCACCAGAGTTTCAAAGCCGGCTTTGATCAGGGCGGAAAGTCCGCCGCACAAAACCGCCTGTTCGCCGAACAGATCGGTTTCACATTCATCCTTAAACGTGGTGCTGATAATGCCCGCCCGTGCTCCGCCGATGCCATTGCCCCACGCCAGCGCTGTGGCCAGGGCGTGACCGGTGGCATCCTGATGCACGGCCACCAGACAGGGCACGCCGCCCCCTTTCGCAAATTCGCTGCGCACCAGATGCCCCGGGCCTTTGGGGGCGATCATGATGACATCCACATCCTTGGGCGGCACAATTTGCTTGAAGTGAATGTTAAACCCGTGCGTTGCGCCAAAGGCCTTGCCAGCCTTGAGATGTGGGGCAATTTCCTTGGCGTAAATTTCCGATTGCACTTCATCCGGCAAGCCAATAATAATCAAGTCCGCGGCTTTCACCGCATCCGCCACGGAGATCGGATCAAACCCATGGCTGATAGCCAGTTTGCCGTTGGCCGAATCACGCCGATTGGCGACCACAACCTTCACTCCACTGTCGCGCAGGTTCTGAGCGTGGGCGTGACCCTGTGAACCGTAACCGATCACAGCCACGGTTTTGCCGTGCAGGCCCTTAAGAGGTGCTTCATTTTCGTAATAGATTTTAAGAGAAGAAGCTGCATCCACCATAATTTTGATTCCTTTAATGTCAAAACATCAACTCGGGTAGCCATTGCCCAGCCAATTGAGAATACTGATGCGGACCGATGAGGTCAAATGCGATCCAGAGATTTTGACGGACTCGGCAAGATCGTCAAGGCAGGGTTGAAATATTTTAGACGGGCCGCGGAGAATCCGCATCTTGCCGCAGCGCAGGCTTCCCGCCGGATTCATGCCCAAAGGGCTGGAGGGTTGCCATGGCCCTGATAGCGGCGCTGAAGCTTGCGGTTCCGCTTCGCCATGGTACAACATCGGACCGAACGGAATTTCCCGGAGGATTTTCCGGAACGGGCCGGACCCTACACCCAGGTGGATTTGATCATGGCCAATGAAACCATTACCAGTGTTCCAGGCTTTTTGGCCGGAGCGCTGCACTGTGGCATCAAACAATCGAAGAATCCGGACCTGGCCATGCTGGTCAGCAGGGTTCCGGCCACCGCTGCGGCCGTGTTCACCCGTAATAAAATTGTGGGCGCTCCGATTATCGTGGGACGACGGAATGTGCGCAGTGGCCGGCTGCATGGTTGCATCATTAACAGCGGCTGTTCCAATGTTTGCACGGGCCGGCGCGGTATCCGCGATGCCCGGGAAATGTGCCAACTCACGGCCGATGCCCTGATCCTGCGCGTACCGAGTGTATCTGCTGGGCTTATTTTACCCGGCAGCACCGGTGTGATCGGCCATTTTTTACCGATGGAAAGGTTGCGGTCCGGAATTCCCCGCTTGGCCGGTGAAATCAGTGACAGCGAATCCGCCGGTCAGGCCTTTGCACAGGGCATCTTGATCACCGATACGCGGGTAAAAATGGCTGCGGTTACCCTGCGTCTCGGTTCGACGAAGGTCCGGATCGCCGGGGTATGTAAAGGCTCCGGCATGATCGCCCCGAACATGGCCACCATGCTGGCCTACGTGGCGACGGATGCCGCCGTTGTGGTGCCGCTGTTGCGGCGGACGGTGCAATCGGTCGTGGATGAAACTTTTAACTGCGTTACCGTGGATCAACACACCAGCACCAGCGATACGTTTGCCTGTCTGGCCAACGGCTTGGCGGGCCATCGGGTGTTGCGCACGACCGGGCCGGATTGGAAAAAGTTTCGGGCCGGCCTCTTTGAAGTGTGTGATGCGCTGTCCCGACAGATTGCAGCCGATGGCGAAGGTGCCACCAAATTGGTACGCGTCTTTGTTACCGGGGCGGCTTCGGCCGCGGATGCCCGCAAAGCCGCCATGGCGATTGCCAACAGTCCGCTGGTGAAAACGGCCATTCATGGCGGCGACCCGAATTGGGGGCGGTTTGTCAGTGCGGCCGGCTATTCCGGGGCCAAGATGCGGGAGGATCGCTGTACGTGCCAAGTGGGCAGGATAACGGTCTTCAAAAATGGACAACCGGCCCGTGTAGATCTAGGCGGCGTCGAGCAGGCCATGAAGCAGTCGGAACTGGATCTAACCGTGGACCTGGGTACCGGGCGGGCATTCACCTGCCGTGTATACACCTGCGATTTATCCCGCCAGTACATCACCATCAACGCGGATTACCATACGTAAATGGCGAACTGGAAGCCGCGCCGGCTGGCCGGACGGAATTCGCAGCCGGGATTTGCTTGGGCCGTCGGGAACGGATGTCCGGCGGCTAAATGTTCAGATTCCTGGCGTGAAACGCCAGCGCATCTTGAATGTGAGTGTCCCAATAGGCCCAATCGTGGACCCCGGGATATTCATGATACGTATGTGGGTACCTGATTTTGAGCAGATGGCGGTGCATGTCGCGGTTATCCCGGCTTAAAAAATCCTGCGTGCCGCAGTCGATCCACAAATGCGGTCGGCGGTTTTTCGGGCACGTTGCGGCCAGGGTCAGACAATCATCGCGGCTACCGACGGCCGCAGCGCCGAAAATGGCCCTGGCTTCAAGTATATAGGCGTCCGTCTGGGTGGCTTGGGCCAGCGCCGCCAGTCGCGTGAGCGCGCCGCTGTGCGAATGCGCCGAACAAAATACCTCCGGATGTTTCAACGCCAGTTTGATCGCTCCGTATCCACCCATGGAGAGTCCGCCAATGGCTCGGCCGCGCCGCTCGCGAATCACCGGAAACGTTTGCTCCACAAACCCAATGACATCCTGCATGATATGATCTTCAAAGCGCAGCCCCGGTGGATTGACACTGTTGGTGTACCAACCGCGGTTGGAGTCGGGCATGACGACGATTAATTTCAGACCGGAAACGTAGCGCTCGATACTGGTGCGCCGGCACCAGGCGGTATAGTCGTCGGACAGGCCGTGCAACAGATACAGCACCGGCACCCGACCTTTCATCTTCTCGGGAATAATGACATTCATGCCGGCCGCTTTTTGAAGGGCCTCCCCAAAAAAGCTCACCTGACAAACCGCCATTGGGTCATCCTTTGTGTAAAAAACGTCCAGGACCGCGGAGAACCGGCTTTAAAAACCAGACCGAATCGGAAATTTCCGGGTCTGGAGATTTTTTGCCCGGCCGTTACTTCGGAGTCCCATCGCGATCGTGCGAGCCCAAGGCGTCCCACAAGCGGCCGTCCTGAGCCAACAATGCATCGGCTTCCACCGGGCCCCATGTTCCGGGTTCATAGCGGGCCAGAGGCGATAAACCCTGCTGCCAGCCCCGTTCGATGCCATCGATAATAGTCCATGAGCTTTCCACCTCATCCCGACGGATAAACAAGGTCGCATCGCCGAGAATCGCATCCAAAAGCAGTCGCTCATACGCTTCCGGCGAATAGCTGCCGAACGCTTCATGGTATTCAAAATCCATGTGCACCGGAGCGATTTTGGTGGCGGTGCCCGGTCGCTTGGCGTTGATGAGCAACGATATTCCTTCACCGGGCTGAATGCGCAGGGTCAGCACATTGCGCGAGACGCGATTGGCCTGGGCGTTAAAGAGCACGCCCGGTGCGGAATTGAAATGAATGTTCACTTCCGAACCCTGCCGCTTCATTACTTTGCCGCTGCGCAGATAAAACGGAACCCCCTGCCAGCGCCAATTGTTAATGAAGAGTTTGACCGCCGCGTACGTTTCAACAGTGCTTTCCGGCTGGACGCCTCGCTCCTGCAAATAGCCGATCACGGGTTGGCCATTCACCTGCCCAGACGTATATTGCCCGCGGATCGTCCGTTCGGCCACATCCCTGCTGCCGAAGGGTGGAATCGACCTGAGTACGCGCAGCTTTTCATCGCGAATGGCATCGCCATCCAGGGCCACGGGCGGTTCCATCGCCACCAGAGCTAGAAGCTGCATGAGGTGGTTTTGCACCATGTCGCGCAACGTACCGGCCGTTTCAAAATAGCCGCCGCGTCCTTCCACTCCCAGTGTTTCGCCTACAGTAATTTGTACATGATCCACATAGCGCCGGTTCCAGATGGGTTCAAAAATGCCGTTGGCAAAACGAAACACCAGCAGGTTTTGCACCGTTTGCTTGCCCAGATAATGGTCGATGCGATACACCTGTGATTCGTCAAACACACGATTGACGCGTGCGTTCAAATCGCGGGCGGTTTGCAGATCGCGACCGAACGGTTTTTCCACAATCATCCGCCGCCACGCCGCCCTGCTGAACGGGTCAGTGTTGCCCAATCCCGCCTCCAGCAGTTGATCCACAATGGTGCCGAATTCCACGGGGCTGGTGGAAAGATAATACAGCCGCCGACCGCCGGTGCCGTGGGTTTGATCCAGCTTGGTGAGCCGTTGGGCCAGGCTGCGATAACCCGCCGCATCCTCAAAGGTGCTTTGATGATAAAAGATGCGGGCGGACAAGTCTTTCCATAGCTGAGAATCCACCGGGCGAGATCGCGAAAACTTATTTACGCCGTCCAGCACTTCCTGTCGGAATTGCTCATCGGTTTTGGGGCGGCGGGCAAAGCCGATCACCACGGTGGATCGCGATAAGGCCCCTTCCCGTGTGAGATTGTAGAGGGCGGGAATGAGCTTGCGCGCCGTCAGATCACCGGTTGCGCCGAAAATCACAATGGCACAAGGGACGGCAGTTGAGGTTATACCGGGGACGGACCTCTCTTCTTCGTTATTGCTGTTCACTAATGCACCTGATCCTTTCAGTCATTTTCTTTACCCCGCAATCCGGTTATTCTAGCATACCGCTGGCAAAATAAACGAGCATGGTGGTTTTATGGCTGATATCCTCTGGGCACCGTGGCGGTTGGATTATATCCGCAGCGTTTCCGGTGATGGCAAAAATTGCTTTCTTTGTGACCTAGCCCTGGCTCCGCAACAGGATCAGAGCAACTTGGTAGTAGCCCGCACGCCGGACTGCATGTTGTTAATGAATCGCTATCCCTATGTCAACGGCCATTTGCTCATTGCGCCGTACCGCCATGTGCCGGATTTAACCGAGCTTTCCCTGACCGAGCGCATCGCCCTGATGGAATTGACCACCCACGCCCAGAAGAGTCTTCACAGGGCGATGAATCCGCAGGGATTTAACATCGGTATTAACATCGGCCGCTGCGCGGGGGCGGGCGTGGTTGGACACGTGCATATTCACGTAGTGCCCCGTTGGAGCGGTGATATCAACTTCATGACCGTGGTGGGGCAGGTACGCGTGATTCCCCAAGCGGTGGAAGAAGCCTTTCGTCAATTGTCCAAAGCCCACGCCGAAATCCTATCCGCATCTGCGCCGCCAGCCAACGCACCATGAACTTCCCCCATTGCAATGGGGCATCAGGAGCCTGCCATGTCTGTTCTTGCCGTGATTCCCGCCCGCTTTGGGTCTTCGCGTTATCCGGGTAAGCCGTTGTTGAAGGCCACCGGCAAATTTCTCGTCGAGCATGTGGTGGAGCAAGTTCGTCAGGCCCGCCATGTGCAGGAGGTGATTGTGGCCACGGATGACCAGCGCATTATTCGCGCTGTGGAAAGTTTTGGCACCAGGGCGGTGCTGACCGCCGGCACCCATTGCAGCGGCACCGATCGCGTGGCCGAAGTGGCCCGGCGACCGGAATTTCTCCATTATCAATACTTTTTAAATGTGCAGGGGGATGAACCGGAAATTCCGCCGGAAACTATTGATGATTTGGCGCGACTGATCGCTGTTTCCCCGCCGTCGGAAAAAGGGGCCGAATTGGCCTCACCGCTACGGGAAATGGTTACCGCCGCCGTCAATATCACCGATCCTGCTGCCATCAACAACCCTAATGTCGTAAAGGTGGTGGTGGACGCCATGGGGCGGGCTTTGTACTTTTCACGCAGCGCTATTCCCTATCGCCGAGCTGATGGCGGGGTAGTACCAGTCGGCGACCAGCCCATGTTGTATCGCCAGCATCTGGGCGTGTACGCGTATCGGCGGGATTTTCTGCTGCGGTTGGCGGCACATCCTCCTTGTGCGCTGGAGGAATACGAGAAACTTGAACAGTTGCGGGCCTTATTCATGGGAGCGACCATTTTGGTTCACGATGTGTCTTTCGCTCCGCATGGTATTGACACTCCCGCGGACTACCAAGCATTTATCCAGCGCTATGAGCGGGGCTGCCGCTGATTTGGCGACAACTCGCCGCGGATAGATCAGGTTGGTGCACTGGGTAAACCATAGGGGGGGGCATGGCGCAATCCTGTTCGGCCCGGCGTTTGCTACAAATCCCAAGGCTACAAGGGCGCGGCAGCCAGGCCTTGGAGTTGGCTATAACAAGGTGATGAGAATAGGTG
>JABEVA010000246.1 GCA_013044065.1 Phycisphaerae bacterium | reverse complement strand
TTTTTTTTTTAATGATACGGCGACCACCTCAGGACTTGCCATCATTTTGAAATATATTCCGTAGAATATTTTCACTATTCAAGGTTTCGCCGTTTAAGGCCATGGCCAGTACTTCCCCACCGAGAATGTCCGGTGCGATGACCAGGTCCGGCCCGACGCGGCGCACGCGGGCCAGATTTTTACTGTTTTTCACCGCCGCGACCGTACGGGCTTTGCCTCCAATTTCTTTGGCGGCCAGCACGATAAAAGCATTTTCACTGTCATCGGCGCGTAAAGCCAAAATGGCTAAGGCGTCGGCTCCACCCGCCTTGCGCAGCGTTTCCAGATCTGAAGCATCGCCGATCATTAAATCGTCTGCCTCCACCCAGGGGGTGGTGGGTGGTGCGGCCAACAGCACCAGCACAGGCAAATGGCGGGCCTTGAGTTCACGATAGGTGTTATGCGCCAAAGCGTTATCACCGGTGATAATGTAATGGTTTTGTTTCATACGTTTTTTTTCTCCTGCAAGCAGCCGCTGCATCCGTCCGTTGACCAGCGGTACAATGACGGCGGAAATGGAAGTAGCAAAGACGGTAATTCCCAAAATAATGATGGAAACCACAAACATCCGGGCATCAAAACTTTTCGGAACAATATCTCCGTAGCCCACTGTCGATAGCGTCACCACGGAGAAATACAGGGCTGTGGGCAGCGTGGTAATGGGCGGTGAAAACCCGGCTCCCAGAATATAGGCTCCAAAAACCGCATAGCCAAGCAATAATACGACGCTGACAACACCAAAGAGTGTCCCAGCCGCCAAGCTGGAATGTGCAAAGGCGCGGTGGAAAACCAGGATGGCAATCAGCAACAGCCCATTGAAGGCTACCAGAGCACCCCAATGCAGGCCACTCTGATGGAGGATGAGGGCCAGGGTGGCCGCGGCCAACAGCAACGTAATCGCCCAAGCAAAGCGCGACCGAAAGGCCAGACCAATCGACATGACCATCAGTACGGCCCCCGCCAAACCCTGGGGAATTCCTGCCAAAGCTTTGAAGGCGGGAATCTGCGCCAGATGAAGGACCGGCTTGAGATTTATAAAGCCAGGAAAGTTCGGGACGACGCGGGCCAGGCCATCAAGGAAATTGATTAGTCCGAAGACCGCTACCGCCACGGCAATGGCGATATGCGGAAACCAATGGTCCCAGAAACAGCGTTGCCGAAGTTGAGCCAGGAGGCGTGCCAAACGCTGCCTGAATGGAAAGTGTAGGACCGGGCGAAACTGCGCCATCCGCAAACTCCTCTGACTGGTCAGACCAGCATCATCTTCGGCTATGGTAGCGAAAGTATGGAACTTGCTCCAGCGGCATAGTCCGCAACCTACCGCCAAGCAGAGCCAATGCCTCTATTTCCGGACATTTTGATGATCGACCTTGCCTTTGATGGGTGGCGCGCCTACAAGTAGATAGAGGGGCATTGTGAAACCAAGTTGTGGCAGGAGGCTGCGCAAGTGAAGTTTTGGGCAAGGCCCTGACCCCGCAGTGGTATCTCTTCCAACAGCGAGGGAGTTGTCGCTGGCGCAATCTGTGGGGTGAAATCTACGGCGATTGACTCTTGGTTTGCATTGAGCAGCCCATGGGAGCCATCATGAAACCTCATATACTTAACATTTTCAGTGCGGCTGGGTGTTGGAGTGTTGCAGGATTGCTGCTGACGACCATGGTAGGCAAAGCCCAGGCCAACACGGTGACGGTGCTGAATTTTTCGGAGAATGGCCCGGCAGATATGGCTGCATCCGGCAATACCCCTGCCAAGATGTTTTCGGTCGGAGGAAATGGACCTCCCACAGGTTTTACGCTTTCAGGGAATAATGCCTTTTCCCAGGAGGCCGATGGCGTTAGCCCGCTAGGCTCGGATGTGGCTCTCGAATCGCTAGACGTTTTTGTCGCCCAAAGCGGCGGGGAAGGTGCGGTGGGCCGTTCCGACGTGGTGGGAGGTGAATTAGAAAACATCGGGGATAATCAGGTTTATGTCGCCGAACTCCTTGATTCCAACAACGCCGAGTACGGTCCAGCGAACCTGACCGGATTTTCTGCCGCCAGTGGCGCGGTAGCCACCTCGTTTGGCCATGGCTTTTCAAGTTTTGCCGGTGCATCGCTGGTCAATGGGCCTGCGGTTCCCAAACCACCCCCAACTCCAGTACCGGAACCCGCTACGTTGGCGCTGCTGGCTGTGGGGGGGGGGTTGCTGTTGATGCGGCGACGAACGACGTGAATATGCCAACCCAAAAGAAAATTATTTTAGCAGGGGGCAGTGGCTTGATAGGCACTGCCATCGCCAAAAAGTTCGTTGAGGATGGTTGGGAGGTGGTGGTATTAACCCGCCGCGGGCATAACGACCAGACCAATGGCCTCCGACACGTGTCATGGAATGGGCGCACCGTAGAAGCTTGGGCCAAGGTCATGGAAGGCGCCAACGCCGTGGTAAACCTCGCGGGCCGAAATATCAATTGTCGCCATACTGCGATCCATCGGGCCGAGATTCTCGAAAGCCGTGTGAGTAGCGTGCTGGCGATAACGCAGGCGATGGCTCAGGCACGCCAGCCGCCGGCCGTGCTTATTCAAACCAGTGCCATAGGTATTTACGGCGATACCGGCGATACCGTGTGTACAGAACTCACTCCGACGGGGGCGGGGTTTATTGCGCAAACTTGTGCGCTGTGGGAACACGCACTCTTGCGCCACCCTATGCCCGGAACCCGACATGTCATATTACGCCTTGGGTTGGTGCTTGATGTAAGCGGCGGTCTGCTGGTGCCGTTGGGTAGACTCACCCGTTGGGGCTTGGGTGGAGCCGTTGGATCTGGCCGCCAGTGGATGAGTTGGATTCACATGGCAGATGTCGTGGGAATCGTGGTGGAGTTGATCCGGCGGAACGAAGCGCAGGGGGTTTATGTTGCCTGCGCACCCAACCCGGTGCGCAATATCGAATTCATGGGCCAGTTGCGACAAGCCCTGCATCGCCCGTGGAGTCCGCCGGTGCCGGCGCTGGCTGTGCGGCTAGGGGCCGGCCTGCTGGGGACCGAGCCGGAGCTAGCCTTGCAAGGCTGCCGATGCCGGCCCAGCCGGTTGCTGGAAATGGGGTACTCATTTGAGTACCCCGATTTGCGGCACGCTTTGGCCAATATCTATGGTCAAGCAACTCCGCCGATCGGATTGGCAGGGCGCAAGAAAAAGACATAATGATGAGAGAATGAGTTTACCGGGATACTTTCCACGGAGAACAGAACGATGACGCCTGAATTGAAGGCTTTCAGCACCACGATGGAACCGCCTACGCTCTCTGACGGCGGATCAGTGCGCTTTTTTAACCGGGATTTAAGCTGGCTGGATTTTAATTATCGGGTTTTGTATGAGGCCATGGACCCGCGCAACCCGCTGCTGGAACGGGTGAAGTTTCTAGCCATTTTTGCGGGTAACACCGACGAATTTTTCATGAAGCGTCCTGGTCCGTTGAAGCGACTGCTGATAAGCAAGGCCGGCGAAGTGGGCATTGACGGCTTATCCCATCGACAGCAATTTGAGCGGGTACGCCAGCGGCTGGCTAACATGGTGCTGCGTCAGCAGCAGGTGTGGCGGGAAGATCTTCGGCCAGCGCTGGCCAAGGAGGGGATTGTGCTGCGGCAGTGCGCGGAGTTGACGCCAGTGCAGCGGGAAAAGGCTGCGGCGTATTTTCGCACGGTGATTTTTCCGGTGTTGACGCCTCTGGCGGTGGATCCGGGGCACCCATTTCCATTTATCAGCAATCTCAGTGTGTCGATCGGTGCTTTACTGCGTGCGCCCAGCCATGCCGAAACCCTTTTTGCGCGGGTCAAAGTTCCACGATTATTTCCGCGGTGGTTTTCGGTGGAAGATGATGCGGGGACTGTTCTTGTGCCGCTGGAAAGCATTATTCAGGATCAACTCGGCGTGCTGTTTCCCGGCATGGAAATCATTGAAACCCGCTCATTTAGGGTTACGCGCAATGCCGATGTCGAGGCGGACATTGACGATTCAGAAGACCTGTTGGAAGTGGTGCAGGAAGAACTGCGCGCCAGGCGTTTTGCCGACACCGTGCGCGTGCAGATATCCGAAGGGATGTCGGAACAGATGCGGCAATATCTGATCAACGGTCTGGAAATTCAGCCCTCGGACTTGCTGGAAGAACCAGAACCGCTGGGTATGTGTGATCTGATGGGTCTGGCGTCGCTGGACAAACCTGGTCTGAAGTTTCCGCCATGGCGGCCGGTGTGTGCGCCGGGCTTGGCGGATGAACAGGCCAATGTTTTTGCCATCATTCGTCAGAATGACATTCTGGTGCATCATCCCTACGAAAGTTTTGACAGCTCGGTGGAACGCTTTATTCTCACGGCGGTACACGATCCTCAGGTACTGGCGATCAAAATGACGCTGTACCGCACCAGTGGCGATTCGCCGTTTGTATCGGCTTTGGCCCAGGCCGCCGAGGCCGGCAAGCAGGTGGCGGTGCTGGTGGAGCTTAAAGCTCGCTTCGACGAGGAAAGCAATATCCAGTGGGCTCAGGCACTGGAAAATTCCGGCGCGCATGTTGTGTACGGAATTTTAGGGCTCAAAACCCATACCAAAATTGCTCTGGTGGTTCGCCGGGAGGAACATGTGGTTCGTTCTTATGCCCACATTTCCACGGGAAATTACAACTCACGTACTGCCCAGTTGTACACCGACTTGGGGCTCTTTACCAGCCGAGAGGATATCTGCCAGGATGTGGTGGACCTTTTCGCCTTTCTGACCGGACGCTCACTCAAGGCCGACTATCGTAAGCTGCTGGTGGCTCCGGTAACGATGCGCAAAGGCTATTTAGATATGATTGCGCGCGAGGTGTCCTGCGCTAACCAGGGGCAGCCCGCTCGAATTGTGGCACGAATGAATGCCCTGGAAGATACGGAAATTATTGAGGCCCTCTACAAGGCAGGGCAGGCGGGCGTGCGGATTGATTTGTTTGTTCGTGGGTTTTGCTGTCTGCGGCCCCGGGTGCCGGGGTTAAGCGAAAACATCCGCGTGAGTAGTATCATCGGACGGTTTTTGGAACATTCCCGCATTTTCTGGTTTACCAATGGCGGCCGCGAAGAGTTCTATATGGGATCAGCCGACTGGATGAGTCGCAACCTTTCGCATCGGGTTGAAGCAGCCGTACCAATTGATGAGCCGGCCCTGCGCGAAAAAATTCGTGAGGTACTGCAAATAATGCTGGAAGACAATCGCGAGGCATGGGATTTGGGAGCCGATGGAATATGGCGGCAGCGCCGTCCGCAGCCGGGCGAGCCGGACCGCGGCACGCAGGTCCGTTTAATGGAATTGGCGGTGGCGCGGCAATTCCCACATCCTTGACGGCTAAGGAAATATTTTTGGACAACGGCGCTTCACGGAGTTGATTTGCGACCGGTAAGATACATCATAAGCACTGTCAGATCAGAGGGTGTAATACCCTCGAGGCGCGATGCGTGTCCGATGCTGGCAGGCTGAAAACGCGCCAGAGCGTCGCGGGCTTCACGCCGCAGCTCGGTGAGAGCGGAGAAATTAAATCCCACCGGAATAACTTTGTCTTCCAATTCATGCATGCGCCGGGCCAAATTCCGTTCGCGTTGAATATAACCGGCATAACGAGACTCTATTTGTACCTGCTCCAGAAGGGCGTGATCCCGGGTGGATTGAATAAGCTCCATCATCCGTCCGGCTGGTTGGAAGTTCATGGTGGCCAAATTCTGCCAAGCGATATCCGGCCGCCGGATCAAATCTGCGGCGGTGGTGCCGTCCGGAAGGCGTGACGCCCGCAGTTGATCCATGATGCGGTGCATGGAGGAAAGTTTGGCGGATAAAAGCTCTTGCCGTATTGGTTCGGCCAGTCCGATCTGCCGCCCCAGCGGCGTGAGACGCTGATCCGCGTTGTCACTGCGCAAAGTCAGACGAAATTCGGCCCGGCTGGTGAACATGCGGTACGGTTCGGTGGGAATTTTCGTCACCAGATCGTCAATCATCACGCCGATATAGGCCTGATCACGGCTTAAGATGATCGGCTTCTGGTCCTGAATATGCCGTGCTGCGTTTATTCCGGCCATGAGTCCCTGCGCTGCGGCTTCTTCATAACCACTGGTGCCATTAATTTGACCGGCGAAAAACAGGCCACGCACGCGGTGTGTTTCCAGCGAAGGACGGATTTGATGGGTGGGCACAAAATCGTATTCCACCGCGTAGCCCCAACGCAGCACCTTGGCTTTTTCCAAACCCGTTATGGCATGAACCATATTTTCCTGTACATCCACCGGCAGGGAGGTGGAAATCCCGTTACAATAGATCTCATTGGTGTTGAGACTTTCCGGCTCCAAAAATATCTGATGTTGGGTTTTCTCGGCAAACCGCACCACTTTGTCTTCGATGCTGGGGCAGTAACGCGGTCCGCGACTTTGAATCTGGCCGCTGTACATTGGTGCCCGGTGTAGATTTTCACGAATCAGATTGTGTACTTTTTTATTGGTATAGGTGATATGACAAACGACCTGAGGCAGGACGGGAAAGGTTGTGGCCAGAAGTCCATGCGACGAGCCGCTCAGGTAGCCAAAAGGCGTCGGTACGTCATCCCCGCTCTGAACATCGAGCCCGGAAAAATCAACGGTTTCACGGGCGAGGCGTGGGGGCGTGCCGGTCTTGAGCCGGGCCAGCTCAAAGCCCAACTTTTCCAGGCAAAGAGATAAACCGGTGGAGGCATGTTCACCGATGCGGCCACCCCGGGTTTGCCGTGGTCCCGTATGCATCAGTCCACGCAGAAACGTGCCGGTGGTTAAAATGGCACAGGTGCAAGCAAGGGTTTGGCCGGTACCCAGGCGCACGCCAGTGATACGGCGCGGTATATTGCTGCTGTTGCGGGAGGGGGCGGTTCCGGCAGGCCATTGGTCATGGGTGAGAATATCGTCCACAGTGGCCGCAAGAATGGTCAGGTTGGGGCAATTTTCCCGCAGTAACCGTTGGACCGTGGTCTCGTAGGCGTACTTGTCGGCCTGGGCCCGCGGCGACTGCACCGCCGGACCTTTGGAGCGGTTAAGAATGCGGAACTGAATGCCGGCTAAGTCGATGGCATGGGCCATTAGGCCGCCCAAGGCGTCGATCTCCCGCACCATCTGCCCTTTGGCCAGACCACCGATGGCGGGGTTGCAGCTCATGCGTCCGATCGCGTGCGGGTCCATGGTGATCATGGCTACCTTGCCACGATCACCGAGAATGCGGGAGGACGCCCATGCGGCTTCGGCTCCGGCGTGTCCGCCCCCGACAACCACGACATCAAAAAAGTCATGTTCCAACTGACTAGACAAAGTTGCACCGGTTATCGTAGTCCTGCGATGCCATAGAGAGCCGCCTTGGCCGGAAGAATACGTACAGAAATAATCTTCGGTTTGGCTCCGACCACCGTGCCATTAGGTCCGCGCACCTCGGTATCGGCAATTTTATCTACCACATGTAAGCCCTTGATGACCCGGCCGAATCCAGTGTAATGACCATCCAATGAGGGAGTGTTCTCCTGCATAATAAAAAACTGTGATCCGGCGGAGTCCACCGAGCGTGCCCGGGCCATGGCGATCACACCTCGATTCATGGGACGGGAATTAAATTCCTGCACAAGGGCATAACCCGGTCCGCCGGTACCCGCTCGGCCGGGCACATTACTAAGCGAATCGCCACCTTGAATCATAAAACCTTTGATAATGCGATGGAAATTGGACCCGTTATAAAATCGCTCCTGGGCCAAACGGATAAAATTAGACACGGTATGTGGGGCCACGCTGTACCAGAACTTCAGACTGATGGTTCCCTGGGAGGTTTTGATCCGGGCATATTGCAATGGCACCAGATGGTAAACACAGGGCTGAAACTGCATGCGCATGATTTTTTTTTGATCGGCGGGCAGGCTGGACCACTGTTGTGCCGGGATGTCCCGGAAATCAGCAGGGGAAAATCCCGGATTATTCAGAGTTTCCAGCACCACGGGATTGGCGGTCTGCCAGGTGATAATATACGTACCGCTTTTTTTAACCTGTGGAAAACAACGGCTGATATCCACCACGTTCCCGTGAAGTAACGTTCCGCCCAAGGGGCGGGCGGTCAAACGCTTGCCGCCTATGGTATAAATGTGGAAGGCGGGCTGACCATTGGCCCGGATAACCGCGTGAGCCGGGAGAGACGCAAACTTACCCAGCAGGTTGGCCGTGCGAAATCCCGCCCGTACGGCCTTTTGATCCAAAAGCGCAGTGCCGGTGACAAACCGTACATTCACGGCGTGACTGGGGCGAAAGTAACCACGCGTGGGCAGGATGGCAAACACGATGGCGGCAGCATGGGCTATGGACATTTGGCTTCTCCAAAGGTGTTTCTAAAACGATTATGGCTTCGGCAACGGCTCCGGCCGATACCTGAACAGCACATTATACGCGGTAATGTGCCGCCTGGACACCCAGTTTTTTTCCAAGCTCTCAACTCGACTTTTGCCGTTTTTTAGGTGTAGTTTTATGAGTGCAGATTTTAAAAAGATCGGACTGCCCCGTATATTCGCTGGTAATTACAATCGTGCGAACCGGAAAGGAGTCCGATATGTTTCGTATGTCCAAGGCGGCGGAGCCGCTAATCTCGGCATTCTC